>JANYHY010000368.1 GCA_025362165.1 Myxococcales bacterium
CGGTTCGAGGAGGCGCTCGACTACTACAAGAAGAGCGTCGAGATCCGAGAGGCCATCGGCGCAGTGGTCGGGCTCGTGGCTTCTCTCGACAGCAAGACCAAGCTGCTGTTGCAGCTGAACCGTCGCGCGGAGGCGATCGAGTGCATGTCGCGCGCGCTGCGTGTCCGCGAGACGCTGAGCGATCGCGAGGCCGAGGCGAAGGCGCTCTTCGAGCTCGGCGCGCTGCTGCGCGAGACGGACGAGGCCGAGGCTCGCTCGTTGTTGACACGCGCGCGCAAGGTAGCGGGGGAGTGCGCCGCGCTTTCGTTGACGGATCAAGTGAACGCCGAGCTCGCGAAATTGCCGCCGCTACCTGCGCAAGCACAAGAGCCTCAGCCGACCACGAACGGCACGAACGGCGCTTTGGTCCATGAAGACCTCACGCCGGAAGACAGCTCGACGCTGCCTCCGATCGTGCGCGTCATCGATTGGATCGACAAGAAGCTCGAGCTCCGAGCGGCTGCGCGTCAGAAGAACTGATCAACTCACGTCGAGCAACGTTGCGTCACCCGCCGAGCAACCTGGCGTTGTGGGCGAGCCGTGCCGAATCGGATAGACGCACCAAAA
Source organism: Myxococcales bacterium (assembly GCA_025362165.1). Classification (GTDB taxonomy): domain Bacteria; phylum Myxococcota_A; class Polyangia; order Polyangiales; family Polyangiaceae; genus JANYHY01. The sequence continues at coordinate 607 of JANYHY010000368.1, forward strand.
ACGTAGGCACGCGAGGCCGCTCGCGCGGACCGTTCGCTCGACAACACATAAAGCACGCCGCTCGCCGGTGCCCTGAGATCCTCATTCATTGCGGGTTTGGGTTTCTCGCGCTTGATCTTCCAACCTGGCGGACCAATCTGCGCGATCTGCGAGTAGCGTGGAGGCAATGCGACGTCGGTTCATCGTCCTCGCGCTCGCCGCATGCAACGGCGCAGTCGACGCCACACCTCCGTCTCTTCCCGGCGGACCACGCGCGGCAACTGCGCTAGCGAATGGTTTCGACACGAGCTGCACCATTACCAGCGCTGGTGAGGTCGCCTGCTGGGGAAGCAACGTTGGGTGGTGGGACATCGCTTGGTCGCATTCCCACCAGCGTGGTGCTTATACGGCTTCCCCACTGCTCGTGGATGGAGTGAGCGACGCTCTAGCAATGTCGCAGACCGACGACCTTCGGGGGTGCGCGGTCCTCGGAGATGGACGCGTGCAGTGTTGGGGAGACAACTTCTCTGGGGAGCTCGGCAACGGTCTCATGAGCGCCCCACTTACTTATCAAGGGCCGGTATATGTCTCTGGCATCAGCACGGCGACGGCTGTTGTGAGCACGTTCGAGCATGGATGCGCGTTGCTCTCAGGGGGCGGCGTCCAGTGCTGGGGATTCAACGTGAACGGCTCGTTGGGCGACGGCACGCGCAACGACAACGCCAACCCTATTACCGTGCCCGGAGTGACGAACGCCGTGGCCATGGTGGGCGGCGCGACTGGCAGCGGCGGATACACGTGCGTGTTGCTGGCCGATCAATCGGTGAAATGCTGGGGCGTGATCAACTGCACGGTGGATGTCCCCGACAAACAATGCTTTCCGCACCCGCCCACGACCATCACGGGTCTGACGGGAGCGACCAAGATCTTCGTCGCCGCCTATCACTTAGCTCAGCCCCGTGCGTGCGCAGTCCTTCAAGATGGCACTGTTGGGTGCTGGCCCGACGCAAAGGGAAACCTCATGGCATCGCCAGAGTCGAGCCCCGCGAACGTGGTTTCGTTGGCGCTTGGAGACCGTCATACATGCGCGTTGCTCCATGACGCGACGGTCACTTGCTGGGGAGCGAACGAAGTAGGCCAACTCGGCAATGGCACGACCGTCGCCGCCACCAACGGCGCGGTCCTTGGTCTCACGGATGTCGTGGAGGTCGCGGCTGGAAACGACCACACCTGCGCGCGACTTTCCAGTGGCGCGATTCGCTGCTGGGGGGCGAATCTATCGGGCCAACTAGGGAACGGAACCGCCAACCCAAAAGACAATTCAGACCCCGCCAACTGGAGCGCCATACCCGTCGCAGTGAAAGGGTTCTTGTGAACTCGAGATTGAAGAAGCCTAGCTTCACCGACTGGACCGACGACAAGCGCGGGCTGCGCGTCACGAGAACTGATCAGCTCACGTCGAGCAACATGGCGTCGCCTGCGTTAGCGGCCTCGTCGTAGAGCGCGCGCAGATCGCAGAAGCGCTCCCAGAGCGTGGGGCCGTCGTCCTCCTCCACGGGCGGGTAGATCTCGCCGTCATCGTTCATCGCCTCTGGGTCGAAGGTCGCCATGAAGCCCTTCTTCGAGACCTTGGCGAGCAGCTCCGAGATCTTCACGACGGCCGCCGGCTCCACGTAGCGCGCGGGACCGTAGTTGCCCTTCGGTCCGATCTGTTTGCCGCCATGGATCGCTGCGCCGGGCCCTTTGCCGGCCCAAGCGTCGCCCATCAAGCAGTAGTTGATGGCCGTGTACATCTGATCGCTGAAGGTCCATCCCTTCTTGGGATCGGACACGAGACGCTGCACGTCCGCGGGCGTCTCTTTGATGCGGGCGAGCTCGGCGAGAGTGACGCGGCGTGCGACGAAGGTCATCGACATGCGCGCGAGCATAACTCGCTTCTACAGCGTGGGCGGCTCGATCTCGTGACTGCGATACGCGGCGACGAGGTTCTGCAGATCTGCGATTTCGTCGCGCAGATATGCGCCGCGCGGAGTGTCGGCGACGAGACGCGGCGCATCGTTCGTCCTCAATCGTTGGATCTCCGGCACGATGTCCACGCCGCGATCGATCGCCGCTTCGATGGACTCGAAGTGATGATGCTTCGCCAGCACCGCACCATCAGCGTCCCACACGAGCGTGAATCCGTGATCGCCGTACGCCTCGGAGAACGCTCCGTCGATCGTGACCGCGAGCCCGCTCCGCTTCAGAGGTGACTCTCCCTCTTCGAGCTTCACAGGTACGTGACCATTGACGATCAACACCCGACTTGGATCCACGCCCAGCTCGCGCGCGAGTCCTTCGCAATATGTGCGATCGTGGATCAAGCTGAAATATGGGTCCTTCGTCTCCTTGTGCGTGGTCTTGTCAGCGACGAAGTACGTCTCGAAAGTTGCCATTCGGTCTTTGCCAAATAGCGGCGAGCGCGGACCGGCCCAAAGATAATAGAGAGTGTCCACGTCGTGCTCGGCGCGCTCACGGAACGCGCGTCGCACGACCCGATCGAGCGAGGTGAAGAGCTCTTTGCCTCTTCGAGGGGCGCCATCCACGACGAGCGGGGCGTACGCGCCAGAAGCATCCGACGGGACGCAACCGTGGAACACGACCATCTCGTCGCGCACGGCCATCATCGCTCCCTTGTCAGCCAAGAAGCTCATGTCGCGCCACAAGCTCGGGCTGTCCATGAACGAGCGCTTCAAGTGCTCCAGGCAGGTCGCTTCGGCCTCGGAGAGTCGATAGGGATCGCTCCAGTCCATCGTCGGGAACGCGCGATCGAGCAGCGCGTGTGTGCGACCGTCGATCGTGACGTTGCCCTCTCTCGCGTCGATGCGATGGAGCAGGTTGCGGTGGTCGAGCTCGAACTCGGGGTTGCGCTTTGTGACCTGGCCCTCGAGCTTGAACTGCATGATCGCGGCGGCTTTCTGCATGCGCGCGAGCAAGAGCGCGTCTCGCAGATCTTCGCCTTTGCTTCGAAAGCGCTCCGCCGGATCGTCTGCGTACGCGGTGCGCGCGAGCTGTTCGAGCGGCTCAACGGGGATGCCGTAGCCCTCCTCGAGCTGTGCGACGCGGCCATAGCGGAGCGAGATGCGCACGACAGTCATGATGAGCGCCTCTTGGCCCAGGCACGCGCCCATCCACTCCGCGTCGTGGTTGCCCCAAGTGATCGTGAGGTTTCGTTGATGGCGCAACGATTCGATCACGCGATCGATCCGCGGGCCTCTGTCGCCGAGATCTCCCGCGACGATGAGCTCGTAGATCGCGAACGTGCGGAGCGTGTGCGACGCCGAGCGCACGAGCTCGAGCCCGCCGTCCTCTGCCAAGAATGGAGACAAGAGCGCGCGCACGTAAGCTGCGTCTCTCGTCAACGCGGGCGCGCCGAGCAGCTCTGAGAACAGCTTCGCGTAGCTGGGCGGAAAACTTCGCTCTGCGTGGCGGAGGCTGAATCTAGCCGCGAGCGCGCGCATCAACTCCATCTGATGACCGATGGTGTCGGCGACGAACGCGTCGCGTTCTTCGGGCTTCAATACGTCAACGACTCGGCGAAAGGTCTCTCGTGGGTAGTAGACGAGATTGAGCAGTCGCTGTCTCTGCGGCTCGTCCAATCGATCGCCGAGCGTGCGCTCCACGAGCGGCCGCAAGCTCCCCGACCCGTTTCGCAGGATGTGCTCGAGCTTGCGAAACTCGCCGTGCACGTCGCTGATGACGTGGATGGCCCCGCGCGGCAACGTGAGCACTGCGCCGAGGTGAGCGATCTCACCGAGCGCCGCCTCGACCGTGGGGAAGCGATAGCTGAGAGCGCGGAGGTGATGCGGAGAGGTCTCTGCCATACGTGGAGTCTATGCGAGACCGCCTAGTGATAGGTTGTCGCGATGCGGAAGAAGCTCCTGGCGATCGTCGCGTCGTTGCCGCTCGCGTTCGCGTGCGGCAAGGTGGGTAACAAGGATGGCGACGCGTCGGTGCTCGCAAGCGCGTCGATCTCGCCTCCGCTGACGCCGGAAGCGACCGCCGGTCCGCCTTGCCCGAGGCCGCTCGCGGGACCGGAGGGCGTCGGCTACTGTCGACGCCGCTGTCGCGATCTGACCTCGCGTCGCTACAGCAAGCACGCGCGTCGCGTGAGCTCGCCGTCGGCCTACGCGTTCGGGACGTGCGGCGCGTACGACGTCTTCGCCGAGGTGAACGCTTCGGATGCGGGGGTCACCGAATATTTCGAGAGAGACGGCGGAGCGCTCGTCGGCGCGACGGACACGCTGACGCCCTCGTGCTCGCAGTACGGCACAGTGCCCTCGTGCACGCCAGCGCTCACTTGGCAGAAGGTCTCTTCCGGCCCGACGGTGCGCGGGGGCAAAATCGAGATCTTCGACGACGACGAGGAAGACGCGGGGCCTACGCTGCAGCTCCCGAAGTGATGCCACTCTCGCGTCGCTCCGAGCACGAGACCAAACAGAACGCGCTCTCGGTCGCGCTCTCGGCGCGTCGTCTCGCGGGTCTGCCCGTGATCGATCTCACGGTCTCGAACCCGACCACCGCGGACCTCGCCTACGACGACGCAAGCATCCTTGGAGCGCTCGGCTCGCGCGGCGCGCTTTTGTACGAGCCGACGCCTTTCGGGCTGGATTCAGCACGAAAAATAGTTGCACTTTACAATGAAGTGGACTGGCACCGCGTCGTGCTGACGGCCTCTACGAGCGAGGCGTATGCGTTCTTGTTCAAGGCGCTGTGTGATCCCGACGACGAGGTGCTCGTGCCCGCGCCGAGCTATCCGCTCTTCGATCAGCTCGCGTCGATCGAGGGCGTCAGGCTCGTGCCTTACCGGCTTGCGTACGACGGCGCGTGGCACCTCGACGCGTCCTCCCTTGCGCGAACGGAGCGCACACGCGCGGTGCTCACGGTGTCTCCCAACAACCCGACCGGCAACTCGCTCACGCGCGCAGAGCTCGCGTCTCTCTCTGCGCTTGGACTGCCGGTGATCGCGGACGAGGTGTTCGCCGAATACACGTTCAAGGACTCGCCGGACCGCGTGGTCTGTGCGGCGCGCGAAGCATCGGATGGGCTCGTCATCTCTCTCGGCGGATTGTCGAAGCTCGCGGGGTTACCGCAAATGAAGCTCGCGTGGATGGTGATCGGCGGCCCCGACGCGCTCGCGAATCCACTGCTCGATCGCCTCGAGTGGATCGCAGACGCGTTCCTGTCGGTCGGCGCGCCCGTACAGCACGCGTTGCCCGCGCTCCTCGAACACGGCGTGCGCGACGTCATCCGCGCGCGATTGAGGGCGAACCTGGAACGACTGCGTGCGACGCTCGAGAGCACGACGGCCACTGTGCTCGACGTCGAAGCGGGCTGGTACGCGATCGTTCGGCTCCCCAAGACGCGAAGCGAAGTAGCGTGGGTGATGGCGCTGCTCGACGGCGGCGTCTACGCGCACCCCGGTCACTTCTTCGACATGGAGACCGAGCCGTACTTGGTAATCAGCTTGCTCACTCCGGAGCGAGACCTCGAACGAGGCGCCAAAGAGCTGGTGGAGTTGCTCTAAGCTATGAGGAGCTTGAGCTCGGCGGGGAGCGGAGACTGCACGTCGAAGGCCTCGATCTCGGGCGAGCCGACGAACGATATCTGCGCGGCGTGGAGCGCGTGGCGACCGAGTCCTTCGACGACGGGGCCGCCGTAGAGCCAGTCTCCGACGAGCGCGTGATCGATCGCGGCGAAGTGCGCGCGGATCTGGTGGCGCAGCGCGCGCGCGACCTTCACCCGCACGAGCGCGTACTCACCCTTGTGGCCGATCACCTCGTAGCTGGTGGACGCAGGGCGCGGTGAGTAGCGCATGACGTCGCGCGGGTGCACGCAGGCATAGACGCGCCGCTGGTCCTTCGGGTGATTGGTGATCGGAAACTCGATCGAGCCGGTGTCGGCGAGTCCCTGGCGCTTGCAGACGAGCAGGTAGGTCTTCTCGATGCGGTCGTCTTTGAGTGCGTCCTTGAGCGCGTCGAAGCTCGCTTGCTCACGCGCGACGATCAATAAACCAGACGTGTCAGTGTCGAGGCGATGAACGATCCCGGGCTCGCGCGGGCCGTAGCCGACTCCGAGCAGCTCCGGATAATGACCGAGCAGCGCGTTCGCGAGCGTGCCGGTCTCACCCGGTCGAAGCGGCGCGGTGGGCTGCTTGGCGGGCTTGTCGACGATCAAGAGCTTGGGCGTCTCGAGTCGAACGACGAGCTGCGCGGTGGGTGTCGCTTCGCACGGCGCGTCGGGGTTTGCGACCTCTCCGAGATCGATCGCGATCACGTCTCCAGCGTCGACCACGGCGCCCTTCGGCCGCTTGCGACCGTTCACGCGGACAGCGCCCTCGTCGATCGCGCGCTTCACTCGTGCGCGCGAGAGGCCCTCGGCGAGCTGAGCGGCGACCTTGTCCAGGCGCACTCCCGCGAGCGTTTCGGGGACGGTGAACTCGCGCGTGGAGGAGATGGTCACGTGCCGGTGATTCGCACAGATTCGTCCGCGGCGGAAGAGACACCTGCCCAACGCGTGATCCCGTCGACGTCCGAGGCGTGCAAGAAGGGAGCGACCTCGTCGATCGCTCCGACCTTCGTCGCGTGCGCGCCGAGCTTCAGCGCGGCGGCTCGGGCGACCGCCGCCAAGAGCGGATGAGGCGAGGACGCGAGCGCCAAGAGATCGTCGCAGAGCTCGGTCGCCTTCAGCTCCGCCGCAAGCACGGCGGCGAGCGGGCGAGGGTCGACACGCTTGGCTGCGCTGTCGCGCAGGATTGATCGCAACAGAGAGACCGTGTCGCTCGAAGCCGTCCTCGCGGCTGCGCGTCGATAGCCCGAGGGTGGGAGGCCCAGCCGCTGCGACGACGGCGCGCTGTCGATCGACTCGTGCGCAGATGACAAAAGAGGCTCGAAATCAGGCTCGAACGGACCATCACCTTCGCGCGTCGCGTCGAGATCGAGCGCCACGGTGTGAGCCTGTTCACGCGCGTACGCCTCCATGTGTACCAGCACCGCGTCGAGCGGCACGGCGCCGCGAGCGCGCGCGGTGAACCTCTCGCGAGGTGTCTCCACGAGCACGTTGGAGAAGAGGGTCGATGGCGTGTGCTGGTCGCGTCCGTAGATCATCTCGACGTGCACGCGTTCGATCGCGCTCCACCTGAGGACTCGGTGCTGTGTGTGTGCGGTGTCGTCGAGCAGGATGCCCCATGGCGTGAATCCCATGCCGACGGATTTGGCGCCCCATCGACCGATGGGCCCGCTCCGAGCGCGCAGCGACATGACCGTGATGCTCGTCGCCAGGAGTCCTGCGAGCGCCGCAGAGAGCGCGCTCGTGTGGACGAGCAGCGCGAGGCCAGCCGTCGCCCCTCCCGTCATGAGCGAGCCGATGACGCGCACCTCACCACGCGGCGGCGGCTCGAAGCCGACGTAGCGAAAATCGGGCGTCGGCGCCAATCGCTCGAGCACAGTGACGGTCACTCGTTGATTGTAAGCTCGTGGGGGGCAGGAGGCACCTGCAGGTTGGGAGGAGGCACCTGCAGGTTGGGAGGGTGTGGCTCGGCGACGCGCAGTACTTTCCCTGCTGCCCGCCGACACTAAAGGTCTCGGGTCGTACCGCGCGCTCGCCGGTCATCGCGGCCGCAGGTGCCACCAGCCAGCAGACGCCCCTTCGCCCCGCGCGCAGCGGGTAGTAGTCTCGCGAGCGTGACCTCCAAGACTTCGGCCGCACCGATTGCGTTTCACATTCGCGGTGGTCGGCTGCTCGATCCGAAGCAAGGCGTGTTCGACGAGCTCGACGTGATCGTGCTCGACGGTCGGATCGCTCGCGTGGGAAAATCGCTCGCCACGCCGACCAGCGCGGCGGTCATCGACGCTCGCGGAAAGATCATCGCGCCGGGTTTCGTCGACTTGCACGCGCATCTTCGGGAGCCCGGTGAGGAGGGCAAGGAGACGATCGAGACCGGCTCCAACGCGGCGGCGGTGGGCGGCTTCACGGCGCTCTGCGCGATGCCCAACACGCAGCCACCGAACGACTGTCGCGCGATCACGATGCTCATCAAGACGCGCGCGCGAGAGGTCGGGGGCGTGCATGTGTTTCCGATCGGCGCGATCAGTCGTGGCCTCGCGGGCGAGATGTTGAGCGACATAGGCGAGCTGAAAGAGGCAGGAGTCGTGGCGCTCAGCGACGACGGGAAATGCGTGATGAACGCGCGCTTGATGCGGCGCGCTCTCGAGTACGGACGCACCTTCGACCTGCCGATCGTGCAGCACGCGGAGGACACTCACCTCTCGCACGGCGGAGTGATGAACGAGGGCGCGAGCTCGACGCGCGCTGGGTTGCCTGGTCAACCCGCGGAGGCCGAGGAGATCATCGTCGCGCGTGATCTGATCTTGGTCGAGATGACCGGCGCGCGATACCACGTCGCCCACGCATCCACCGCGCGCACGGTCGAGATGGTGCGGCAGGCGAAGGCGCGCAATTTGCCAGTCACGTGCGAGGTCACGCCACATCACCTCATCCTCACGGACGAGGCATGCCTCACGTACGACACCTCGACGAAGATGTATCCGCCGCTGCGCACACACGCAGACGTCGAGGCGCTCAAGCGAGGCCTCGCGGACGGAACGATCGACGCGATCGCGACCGATCACGCGCCGCACTCGCCCAACCAGAAGAGCGTGGAGTTCGACTGCGCAGCGTTCGGCATCATCGGCCTCGAGACGGCGCTGCCCATCGCGATGTCGTTGGTGCGCGAGGGGATCATCGACATGCGGCGCGCGGTGGAGCTGTTCACGACGGGGCCCACGCGGACGCTCAAGCTCCCAGGCGGCACCATCCCCGAGGGCGCGCCTGCGGATCTCGTCGTGTTCGATCCGGACCGTGAGTGGGTGGTGGATCGCGAGTCGATCGCGAGCAAGAGCAAGAACACGCCGTTTTCAGGCAAGACCATGCGCGGACGCGCGGTCTTCACCACGGTCGGAGGCGTCGTGCTCTTCGACCTCGACGGGGCCACGTCGTGAACCGCCCGAAGCAAGACCTGCTCGGCATCGAGCCGCTCACCAAGGCGGAGATCATCGCCATCCTGGATCGCGCAGACGCGCTCTACGCGACCGACAACGCCAAGAGCGACGCGATGGCGGGCAAGACCGTCATCAACCTGTTCATGGAGCCGTCCACGCGCACGCGCACCTCGTTCGAGATCGCGGCCAAGCGCCTCAGCGCGGACGTGGTGAACGTGAGCGAGTCATTCTCCAGCAGCAAGAAGGGCGAGACGCTGCTCGACACGGCCAAGAACCTCGACGCGATGAAGCCGAGCGCGATCGTGCTGCGCCACGCCTCCGCGGGCGCGCCGCAGATGCTCTCGTCGGCGGTGCGAGCGCGCGTGATCAACGCGGGTGACGGCTCGCACGAGCACCCCACGCAAGCGTTGCTCGACTGCGGAACCATGCGCAGGCACGCAGGCAAGATCGAGGGTCTCGTCGTCACGATCGTCGGCGACGTGATGCATAGCCGTGTCGCGCGGAGCAACCTCTTCGCGCTCTCAAAGCTCGGCGCCACTGTCCGCGTCGCGGGCCCGCGCAGCTTGTTGCCGCCCGGCATCGAAGCGCTCGGCGCTGAGGTCTTCGATCGAGTCGAGCCGGCGATGGAAGGCGCGGACGTCGTGATGGTGCTGCGCCTCCAGCAGGAGCGCATGAACGGCGGCTACGTGCCGAGCCTCCGCGACTACAGCCGCTTCTTCGGCATCAACGCCCGCAACGTGCGCGCGGCCAAGCACGACGCGATCGTCATGCACCCTGGCCCGATCAATCGCGGGGTGGAACTCTCGAGCGACGTCGCCGACGGCGCGCGAAGCGTGATCCTCGAACAAGTCGCCTACGGTGTGTCGGTCCGCATGGCCGTGCTGGAGATGCTCGCCGGATGAGCGCCAAGAAGAAGCGCCCCAAGCCGACAGGCAAACCGCCGGTGCGCAAGAGCACCAAGCGAAAGCAAAAAAAAGCGCCTCAAAAAGCGAAAAATCCTGTCGCCAAGACCCGATCCCGCTCGCGATCCCGCTCGCGATCCCGCTCCCAGAGCCCGCAGAAGGCGAAACAACGTCCACAGAAGGCGAAACAACGTCCGCAGAAGCCAAAACAGCACCAGCGAAAGGTCAAACTGAGCCAACGGACTGCCAGCCAGAGCCAACGAACTGCCAGCCAGAGCCAACGGACTGCCAGCCAGACCCTGCGGACCGCCAGCCAGACGCTGCGGACCCCCCGCCAGACCCCGCGGACTGCCCGCCAGACCCCGCGGACTGCCCGCCAGACCCTGCGGACCGCCCGCCAGACGCTGCGGACCCCCCGCCAGACCCCGCGGACCGCCCGCCAGAGCCCGCGGACGCCGCGCCAGACACTGCGGAAGGCGAAACAACCCGTGCGGGAGGCGAGCCCGCGTCTTCGCGCCGAGGAGCAGCCTGCGTTGCCGCTCGATGCGGACGAGATCGCCAAGCGCGGCAGCGCGCTGATGCAAGTGAGCGCGTTCAACAAGGCGCTCGATCTGTTTGATGAAGCGTTGTCTCTGGACTCGTCGCATCTCTACGCGCTGTATGGCGCGGCCTACTCGCTGAGCGCGCTCGAGGACACGGAGCACTCTCCAGCTCGCGTGGATCGCATCCTCGAGTTAGCCGCGCGTCTCATCGCGCGCACGCCGGAGGACTCGCTCTGGCCGTACCTTCACGCGCACATGTTCCCGCGCGCGACGCTTCGGTTCGCGCACGACGTCCGCGCGCGTTGGTGGATGAAGCGCAGCAAGCGCGAGTCGGAGCTGCTTGCGGCGCTCGCAGAGGTCGACCACGGTCTTCGTCTGAGGGCGCCGACAGAGAGCGAGCAGGTGCTGTTCGGGCTTTGGGACACCAAGTTGCGCGTGCTGTTGGCGCTCGGTAGGAGTGACCAAGCGTTCGCGACGGTGCACCGGTTTCCGTCGTGCGCGTCGATGCGAGACGTGTCTGCGACGGATGCGTATCGCGCGTGGGAGGACAAGGAGAGAGAGAGCGCGCCTTCGCCGGACGACTCTGGCGCCGACGCTGTGATGCGCCTTCGCGACACCATCGCGCGAGAAGGTCACCCGACCTACGCCGCGCTCTTGTTCAGCGAGCCACTCGATCCGGTCGAGATCGCGATGGCAGAGCGCAAGCTAGGCGTGACGCTGCCGCCGAGCTACGTCGCGTTCGTCACGCGGTACGGC
>JANYHY010000395.1 GCA_025362165.1 Myxococcales bacterium
GTGCTTGCGGATCTTGCCGAGCGCCTGCTCTTGGAGCTGTCGAATGCGCTCGCGCGACAGGTTGTACTTGTCGCCGATCTCTTTGAGCGTGAGCTCGTCCTCGTCGTCCAAGCCGAAGCGCCAGCGGATGATTCGCGACTCGATCGGCGTGAGCGTGGAGAGCAGGCGGCGGACTTCGTTCCCCCACTTTTGAGAGACGAGGCTCTCGTAAGGAGACACCGCGTTGTCGTCTTGCAAGAAGTCGATGAACTTGCGGCCGTCCTCGTCGCCCACGGGACGATCGAGTGAGAACGGTGTCTCAGCCCAGGTGCCGCGTACCTTGTCGAGCTTCTCTTGAGGGATGCCCGTCTCCCGCTCGAGCTCCGGCAGCGAAGGCTCGCGACCCGTGCGCGCGATGATCGACTGCGTGGCGCGCGCGACGCGGTTGTGCGTGTCCAACATGTGAACCGGTATCCGCACAGCGCGACCCTTGTCCGCAAGAGCGCGGCTGATCGCGTGACGAATCCACCAAGATGCATACGTGCTGAAGCGATAGCCACGCGTGTGATCGAAGCGCTCCACCGCCTTCATGAGTCCGATGTTGCCCTCTTGGATGAGGTCGATGAGAGGGAGACGCCCGCGGTTGTAGCGGCGAGCGATCGACACGACGAGCCGCAGGTTGGCCTTCACGAATCGGTTCTTGACCCGACGTGAGTGCGCAGAAGCGTCCGACATGCGCTGCACGTACTTGCGATAGTCACGCGTCGCGGGGAGGCGCGCCTCGACGGTGACAGGCATCACGTCATCGTCGCCGGCGCCAGTCTCAGTCTCTTCACTCTCGTGAGACTCGATGAGGCCGCGCGCGGTCTGCTCTGCGTGCAGAACCCAGAGTCGATCACTGTCGGCGAGTCGAATGGTTCGCGCCAGTGAGATGCACGTCTCCGACCACTTCTTCTGCTGCGGCGCGCTCGTCTTGTAGCGAGCCTTCTTGATGTTCTTGAGTTGCCGCTTGAGCTCGTCCAGCTGAGGGACGTTGATCGCCTCTTCGCCGACGGGCAGGTCGCGCTGGATGGAGTCGAGCACGAAGTCGGACGCGGGCTGGTGACTGAGGATCGCGACCCAGTGCCCGATCTCCGCGTTCTCCACGTCGATGGCGGTCTCGAGCTCTTCCTCTTGACCCATCACGTTGTGCGTCGCCATCTCGCGGAAGTAGCGCGAGAGCATCGAGTCGCCGCCGCCCTCGTCGATTTCCTTGCGCGTGGGCGCTCGCTCCACGGCCGGCGTGGGAGCAGAGGGCGGAGGTTGCAAGTCCGCCGGGATCGCGTCCGCGGCGACCGCGTCGAAATCGAACTCGTCATCGACCGCAGGCAGATTGCTACTTGGTGCGGTTCCGCTCGTCTCGGTCTCAGCCTCAGCCTCTTCCTCAACGGCTTCAGCGGCTTTGACGGGCGTGAGGTCTTGCTTGATCTGGACGCGAGATTGCGCGCGCGCCGCCGCGATGGACGGACGGCCACGATCCACGCTCCGAAGGAGCTTGGACGCCGAGGAGCCGCTACGGGAGTTGCGCTGGCTATCAAAAGCTGCCGCGCTAGTTGAGGTGGTTTTGCTCATGGCTGTTCCTTTGAGGCTGGGATCTGCAACTTCTTGAACGCGAGTCGTATTCCGTTAGGGTCAATGGCCGTTCGAGGGCTCACCCGTTCAACAATCCGATGTCTGAACGACCCTTTGGGTTGGTTTGACTTTGACAAGGTCCACAACTGCGCTAACAAATGACGTTCTCGACTGGTCGTCCCTGAAAGACTGGGGCGCACGAGCGCACTGAAAGATTCAAGTAGTTCTTGGAAGCAATTTTCGTTCCGAGGATTGTCGGGGTTTTGCGCGAACTAGTGCAGAACGCTGTCGTTCATAGGTAAGGTCGGGTCGCCTTCAATGCACGCCGCGCGCGCCCATTCTCTGCGTCATTCCTTGGCAACGAACAGTGCTGCCCGCAAATCACTCACGAGCTACTACGTACGAGCGCTGCGCAGAGTTTTCCGCCGTCCTGCGGCGATCGTCGCTTTTTTCGGTGGAAGCCTCATGCATGGCGTTGGCCACGCGGTGATGGCACTCGCTGCTGCTGCTTGCGCACAATCGGTCCTCGGTCAGCGACCTGCGTGGCTCTACATCTCGGGCCTCGACGCTGCTTTCACGCTCGCGTGGCTTGGTTTAGCCGCCGTTCTCATGAAAGTCGTGGGCGGTGCGCTCGCAGCCAGCACACAAGCGCGGGTGTCGGGGGAGATGGGATGCGATCTTCGTTTACAAGTCCTTGACGGTTGGATGCGTGCCGTCGCGTGCGGTCAAGCACGACATCCGGATCATGGTGAAGTGGCGGAAAGCCACGAAACGTCAACCTCCGCACGTACGCTTGGGGCGCTCACCTCGGGCGTGCGGGAGGTAGAGCTCGGGCTCGCGCACGGTGTCATGGCAGGAGTGCGTGCGACGGTCCAACTCGTCCCACTCGGCGCGCTTCTGTTGGCGCTGGCACCGAAGCTTGGTGTGGGCGCGCTCGTGGCGCTCGGTCTCTTTGGCGCGGTGTCCAGCCGCGCACGCCACGCACTCAAGCGCGCACACTTCGACGCAGGGAAGAAGGCTGACGCTCTCCTCGAAGCCGCGGACGACGCCGTCAAGCACGCCGAGCTTTGGGCGACCTACGGCGCTCAGGGCAAAGTGCGCGCGCAAGTGGCTGCGCTCGGCGAATCGTGGACAGGTCAATCATCGCGCTTGGAGCTACTGGGGGCCGCGCTGAGCGGATCGAGCGAGCTGTTGGCCGCGCTCGCGCTCGTCATCGTCTTTGGTCTCGTGCGTGCCGGCTGGGTGACGAGCCCAGACGCGTCGCTGCTTCCGTTCGCTGTCGTGTTCTTCCTGGCGTACAGACCTCTGCGCGAGCTCGGTGATGCGCGAGGTGCTTGGCTTCGCGCGCGCGCCGGTCTCGAGCGGCTCGATCCATGGCTCTCGACGACGAACGCGAGCGAGCCAGTGAGCGCGTCGACGACCACGACACCCGCGCAATGGACGATGGAGCCGCTCCACCTGCGCGGTCTCGCGCTGAGACATGGGGACCTGTCGCCAATCTCGTTCGAGCTGCTGCCTGGCGAGATCGTCGTGCTGCGCGGTCCGACCGGCGTCGGGAAATCAACGTTGCTTCGAACGCTGCTAGGCCTCGAGCGCGCGTCGTGCGGCGAGCTCCTGTACGGCGATCGTGACCTCTCGAGCGCGCCCGCAGGCCCGACGACTCGCCCGTTCGCGTGGGTGCCGCAAGATGCGCCGCTCTTACTCGGTACGCTCGACGAGAACCTCCACCTCGACGCCGCTCCGCATCAGACAGATCCGCTCGAGCTCATCGGCGCCGAGCGCTTGCGCAGCGAGCTCGGCGATCGCGTGCTGGGGCGTGACCGAACGCTCTCGGGTGGCGAGCGCCAGTGGGTGGCGATCGCTCGTGCGATCGCGACCGAGCAACCCATCCTGCTGTTGGACGAGCCCACGAGCGGCCTTGATCCGCAGTCAGCCCGCCTCGTGCTCGAAGCGATACAGCGACTGCGGGGCGCGCGCAGCGTCCTGTTGGTCACACACCGCGAGGAGCCCGCGTCGATCGCGGACCGCGTGATCCTCCTCACGTGATCGTCATCACGTCCACGAGCGGGCCAGCGCGCACGACCACCTCTCGCGCGCGAAACACTTCGCCGTCGAGCACGTAAGCGTCATCCTCTGCGAAGCGCAGCGTTGCTGTCTTGGCCAAGGCGTCCACGTGACCACGCCCGCGCAAGCGTTTGCCCAGGAGCACGAGCGGCATCTGCGGACCGAGCCGCGGCGCGTCGAGCGGGCTCGCCACCACGTGCACTCGCTCCGGATCTTCGCCAGCGCGGTAGAGCAGGTGCATGTGCAGCCCGAG
>JANYHY010000400.1 GCA_025362165.1 Myxococcales bacterium
AGCTGCGGCAGTAGTGTTAAGAAGAACTGACCGTTCGACTTGTCTATCTCGCTTCTTACTTGACGATCACGCTTGCGAGGCGCGCGCCGAGCACCGAGAACGCAGGCGTGAACGGGTCGGTCGGCGTGCAGAGCGATCCGACGACTCCGTGATTGCCCATCCCCTGCGCTACACGCAGCTCGCGGATAGTGGGGTATGCCTTACCGCGAACTTGCAACGACTTGCCGCTCGCGCCCGCCGCGCAAAGAGGCGGCCCACCCGGATTGACTGCATTCTTCACGCATTCGCAGGCATTCACATTCGCAGGGTCGGTACACTCCTTCGGGGTCAACAGCGGGAACGTGCACGCGTACTCGAGATCGAGTCCGAAGGGGCTCAAAGTAGTGTCCCACTCGCGACCGTTGATTGGGTCAGCGTTGTCCGCCGCGGTGATATCGGGCAGCGGTGAAGACAAGTAGGGAGTGCCGCTCTGGTTTGCCGCGGTGCGTGGGCGAGTGCTCTCGATCATGTGCGGGTCGATGCCGGTATAATCATAATACCCAGGACTCTTGCCGATGATCTTCGCCCAGTCGTTCGCGCTCAGCGTGGCCTTGGGCGTCCCTCCGTCTGCGATGAGGTTCGGCGGCACTCCGCCGACGTGAAGGTAATAGACGAGACTCGAGTTGCGCGGCCCTGGTTGCGCGGTGCCATCGCAGAGCGACGCGTCGTTCGGATCCGTCGGCAGTGTCTTGGCGAATAGCGGATTGAGGCAGTTCTTGTTACCGACATAGTTGCCAGCGCCGTTCGGGTGCTCGCCATCGCGATTGGGTACCTTGACCGAGGTCAAACCATCCACATAGCGCTCAATTGGGAACTGCGGCGCAATCCCATATCGGCGCTTCATGTCGTTGACGTATCGGACATTGAGATTGTCATCTTTGGCCGTGTAGTAGCCTACGCAATTGACGCCACACGAGATCGTGCAGTTGGGATCACTGGAGATGGGAGTTCCGTTGGCCAGGTTTCCGGCGAAGCCGCACGAGGTGCAGTTTGGATCGCTCGGTCCCGTGCTCGACGGATTGTTTGGGTCGATGGGCGAATCACAAGCGCTGGTACCGCGCGGCATGAGGTTCGTAGGCGAGCCTGGAAATGTAGTCGTGCGCGTCACCCAGCCACGCCCGCCAATCGCGAGCGGGTCGGTCCACGAGTCTTCTTCGTCCGTCACCTGCACGACGATCACGACCGAGTCGTTGCGCAAGAAGTCGTGCCGCTGCTTGATCACTGTCGCGTCGGTACCCGTGAGCACGGTCTTCGGCGGGCCGCCGTTCGGGTCGGGATTGACCAGCAGTGCGTCGTAAGGATCGGGCTGTACCAAGAACCGATACCAACTCTCGAGTTGGGCCTCGAGCCCGCACCCATACTCTTGTGTCCCGATGATAAGAGTTTGAAAGTCGGTCATGAGAGCGGTCTGGTCCGTCTCGGGCGGCACATTGGGCGTCGGGGTCTTGGCGGGCAGCCATGCGAGAAAGTTGCCACCGTTGCCGTCCGTAGGCACCGCATGCGCGACGGTGTCTTCGGCGCCACTGCCATTGGCCGACTTCGGTTTGACGCGATTGATCAGTCGCCCCTTGTCGTCGTTGTGACTGTTGTACTTGTTGAAGACGGGCTCGAGCGCGTTTGGCGCGCAGATCGGTTGGCCGCCGGTTTGCTCCGCGCCGCCACCGCCCAGCGACGAGCTCACGATGCCGATGTGCATGTCGGTCACCGCGGGGAATTGCTTGCCCGACAAGAAGCCAGCGATCACGTTGGGCACCGCCTGCGCCAAGAGCGCCTGCTTGTCACCCATGGATCGCGAGTTGTCGATCGCGAACAGAATGTCGACCTTGTTCGACATGAGCTGCGGCACTGGGACGCCTCCGTCGTTCGGTGGCGCGAGTTGGTCAGGGCTTGCGTCCGGTAGCGCGGTCGGGTCGATGGTCCCTCCACAAGCAAGGCAAACCAAGACACACCCAAGCAAGCCGCGTGATGACATGATTTCCTCCAATGAAAAGAATACTACTACTGCGCGTTTTCCAGTTCGTCGTGGAACCATCGGATCGGCAGCTCCAGACCTCCGATGTGGAACTGTGCCTCCATGCCAGCGCCTAAGGTCGTCTGAATGCTCTCTGCGACGCTCAGGTCCGCTTCTGCGCGCTGGGGCGAAGTGTAGGCGGCGGTCGGAACCGACGCATCGGCGAGTATGCAAGCAGAAGGAGAGAGGAGCTCCTTCTGCAGGCGGTCGAGAACGTCTTCTTGTACCTCGTGACGCACGTCGGCAGCATAGTACGCTTTGGCGGCGCTTCAACGCCCGCGCCAAGATCGACCATGCCCAAGGTAGACGCCGAACGGGTCGGGGGGAGGCGCGACCCACGCATCAGCGACGGCGTTGTTCCCAATCAAAGTCGGCGCTTCGACTTGCTCCACTGGGGAGCCCTTCAGCCACACCTCGGTAGGATCGGGATACTGCGCCCCCGGCTCTGCCACGCGAGCGCAGCCGCTCACCGCCGTGAGCAAGGCCAGTCTCGTGAGGGACCCCATCGTCCTGCGCATTTGCACTCTGCATTCCATTCCCACAAAATCGGTAACTGCCTGTAATTGTCGTGATGGACAACGCTTGGCCATGACGAGTTGCCCCTCCGCGCGACCACCTTTGGGGCTCGGTGCCGCGAAGCTGGTAAGAATCTCAGACGACGCGACGTCGATGTGTCGCTACTCTATAATCTGGGTAGAGATGGACGAAACACGCGTCACCGCACCGATCGTGTCCGTTCGCGCAATCGTGCATGCGCCCGCTCCCGTCGATTCCAGTCGCTACGCTTCCGTCGAGCGCCTTGGCGCCGGCGGCATGGGCACAGTCGATGAGGTGGCGGATCGACTGCTTGGCCGGGCGGTTGCGCGCAAGTCGGTTTCTGATCCCACATACGCCGCGCTGCTCGTCGCCGAAGCGCAGGTGTGTGCACAGCTCGAGCATCCGTCCATCGTCCCCGTATACGATCTGTTCAGCGATCCCACCCTCGGCCCTGTCTACACGATGCGCATCGTGCGCGGTCGAACGCTGCGCGACCTCATACGCGCCGAAGACCGAGTGCGGTCACGCCATCGCCTGCTCGGGATCTTGCGTCAGGTCTGCTTCGCCGTGGACTACGCGCATTCCCGCGGTGTCGTCCATCGCGACCTCAAACCAGCGAACATCGTCATTGGCGAGTTTGGTGAGGTCTATGTGCTCGATTGGGGGCTCGCGGTCGTTCTCGCCGATAGCGACGTTCGCCGAGACGTGACTGCCCCCGTCTCGGGGGGCAGCCCTGGGTACATGGCGCCCGAGCAACTCGATGACACCGGAACTCTCAGCGCGGCGACCGATCTGTTTGCAATTGGCGTCATCCTCTACGAGATACTCTGTGGAAGTCGGCCGTTCCCCGTGATGGGCTCGGTCCTGCTCCCGCTCGAAAAGCGCCCCCGACAGATCGAGGCGAGCGCACCCGCTGAGCTCGATGATCTCGCGGTGAGGTGCCTCTCGCATGATGCCAGCGACCGCCCACCGAGCGCACGCGCCGTGGCCGACGCACTCGATGCCTTCTTCAGCGGAGAGCAAGAACGGGAAGCGCAATACAACGCGGCCAACGAAGCAGCCAACGAGGGCGACGTCGCTCGCGCAGATCACGAGAGGTTTCGCGCCGAGTCTGCGCGACTACTCGAGTCCTCACGAGCGCTCCTTGCGGCGATTCCCTCGTGGGAGAGCATGGCGGCCAAGCAGCCAGCGTGGGACATGCTCGCCACCTCACGTCGCTTCGCATCTGAAGCGTCCGACGCGTTCGCTCGCGCAAGCGCCGCATACACGCGCGCGCTCGGACAGGTGCGAGACGACGTGCGTGCACGCGCTGGCCTGGCCAAGCTCCATCTGGTCGAGCTCGATCGCGCCGAGCACGACGGTCACAGTGAACTCGCGCGACAACACCTCGCGCTCGCCCGCGCTTATGACGATGGCGCGCTTCCGTTGGCGGACGGGCGGCTCGTCGTCACGACGGATGTCGAGGGCGCACGCATCACCGTCGCCAGGTACGAAACGGTTGGAGTTCTCCTGCGTCCTGGCGGCGAGATACCCGTTGGCACGCGCGGAGTGGCGTTGCCCGCCGGGTCGTACGTTGTCACGGTCGAGTGGGGTCGCAATCGCGTGCGTGCACCGGTGCTCATCGGGCGCGTCAAGACGGTCACCCTTCGGCTCGCCGTGCGCGTGGCGGAAGATCTGCCGGCCGGAATGATCTTGATCCCAGGTGGTCCCTTCCTCGCGCGACGTACACACCGTGCCGGTCACGAGCCAAGACTGCTATCCGATTTCTGCCTTGCCGAATTTCCCGTCACGATCGGTGATTACTCGATGATGCTCGACGAGTTCCCCGAGCGCGTGCCACGCAACGCAGGAAGGCCAGAGCTGTTCAAAGGCCTGCACGGCTGGGAAGTAGACCCATCCCTGGTCGAAGGCGCTGGCGCGCGCGCGCGGGTGCCGGATCCACTGAAGCTGCCGGTGGCAAGCGTCACGTGGTTCGACGCGGCCGCATTTGCACGATGGGCCGCGGCGAAGTCTGGCATTCCGTATCGATTGCCAACATTGCTCGAGCTCGACAAGGCGACGCATGGCGTCGACGGGCGACCGTTTCCAATGGGTGTAACGCTCGATCCAGCCTTTGCGAAGCTGAGAGAGTCGAGACCCGAAGCGAGCCAGATAGAGCCCATCGGAGCGTTTCCGCTCGACGAGTCACCGTACGGTGTTCGCGACATGACAGGGGGCGTCACCAGTTGGACGTCGACATTTGTCGACGGCAGGGCCGCGCCATCTGCAGAGCAGGAGAGCAATGCCGAGACGTGTGAGCGCCGTGCGTTCCACCTTGGCGGGTCGTGGTCGTACACCGCCTACGCCGAACGACTGAGCTGGGCCGAGCAGCGCGTCACGACACGTGGTGGGTGGATTGGCTTCCGACTTGCGATGGACGTCAAAGGGTTCGCGTCGACGGTCGAGATCATGAGCTGAGGCTGCGGACGGCGGATTCGCGACTACCGCTTCCACGAGGGATCGGCGCCATCGTGACCCGATACATGGGGGCGCCGGTCATGCCAGTCATCGCGTATGGCTTGGCGAACGCTGGTCACGTGCGAGTCGGAGTGTACACTTTGGTGATGCGACCCCTCAAAAAGATCGCTCTAGCGCTAGGTGCTTTGCTGCTGATCGCGATCGTCGTCTTGTGGCTGGTTTTACCTGGTGTGGTGCGAAACAAGCTCATCGCGGCGGCAGACGCACATGGCGTGGATCTACAAATCGGAGAGGTCGAGCTTGGCCTTCATCATGTCGTGCTCCATGACATCACAGCCTCCGTGCGCGCGATGCCCGAGCTGCACGTGACCGCCGGAGACATGGACGTGCAGCACTCGTGGCTAGACGTGGAGAGCGTCGCCGTGCACCACGCGGACGTCCAGCTCACGGGCGATCCTTCGGTCGTCTCTCAACACGCGAGCTCCACGCTCGCGAGCGACGCACCGCAGATCACAGAGCCGCTCGTGACGATCACGGGCAAGCTCTCTTGGAAGACCACGGGCTCGAGCGCCGCCTGCGATGAAGGCACCGTGTCGTTGAACGCGGTCGCTCATGGAGACGTGTCGATGGAGTGCAAGGCGCTTCGCTTGACCCTGGGCTCGTTGACGTTCGGACCGTGGCAACTCATGGGCAACCACAGCGCCGCGCGAGGAGACTCCGTAGACGTCGGCGTCGGGGGCAAGTCCCCGATCCTGGCGTACTCGCGAACGCCCGAGGGCCGCGTGACCTACGACGTCGCGATCGTTTGGCAGAAGACGACGGCCATCGGCGTGCCGGACTCCGCGCTCTCTCTCGTTTCGCTAGAGGACGCGCCGACGATCAACGCGAACGTGCACTACGAGTGGCTCGCACGAACCGCGAAGGGCTCGTTCGATCTCGCGACCGACGCGGCGCCTATCGCGAAGGGACACACGATGCCCGCGCAGCTGAGCGGCAAGCTCGACGGAGATCCCCAGGGCGATCTCGTGGTGTCCGCAGGGACCGCGACGATCGGCACGTTCTCTGGCGTGCTCGGCGGAACGGTGCACGCGGACAAGCGACGCGCGGATCTCTCGTTCGACAGCAAGATCATCTCTTGCCAAGACGTCAGCGCACAGTTGACAGCGCAAGCGTTCGGCCCGCTCGGACAGCAGCTCGGAGGTCTCGTGCACGCGCTCGGCGTGGACCAAGGCGTCAAGGGATCGATGACGCTCCACGCGGACGCAGCTCTCGATCTGATGAACCCAGGCGCGAGCAAGGTGACCACCAAGACAGGCGGCGACTGCACCATCGACCTCTTCCCCTAAGTCATCACCGCGGCCTGCTTAAGGATAGCGATTAGGGGTTACATGGGCCCTTGGCTAGGCCTGTAATCCAATCTCGCACGAGCTGCACCGCAGCGGTGTGGACCGTCCCGCGGCCGATTTGAGGCATGCTTACTCCCGGCGCAGTCGAGGCCATTCGATAGACGACAATCGATTGATCGGGCAGGCCGGGCACTACGTCCCAAGTAAGCGTCCCCGCACCGGGGCCCGCGGACAGCGGCTCTTTGCACACTCCGTATCGCAGCGGGTCGGACTCACTCGCCCACAAGAAGAGCCCGCTCGTGCTCGCCGTGCCGCCTGCGCTGTGACAGTGCGCGCAATTGACCTCCAAATAGGCGCGCGCGCGATCCGCGATTGGTCCGGACGGGTCGTCCCACACCGCCAGCTTCGCGACAGTAGTCGGGTCAGCGGGGGCCCCGGAGACAATCCCCGCCTTGGACCAATGCGCCAATTGATTGTCGCTCGTTCCGTCTGGATAAGTGAACATCCGATTGAGGTTTCGCGCCTTGGGACCGATGGGAATGATCTGCGCGTTGCTGGAGTGGCATTGCTTGCACTCGGTCTCGCTGGGCACGAGATAATCGAGAGTCTGCGGCGCGCCGCTCGCGTCCGTCCAGTTCACGCGAGGCTGCCGGCCTCCGGGCGCGTAGGTGGCCCTGGTGCCGGTGGTATCCCATACATAAGGATACGCAAACCAACCCTCCGGAGCGCGCAGCACGACGCGCGTCTCCACCCAATTGATCTTGGAGTTGGGGTCGCGAAGGTCGGTGCGAAACCCGAAGCTCTTGAGCAAGACCGTGCCTACGGGAAAATCGAAGACTTCGTTGTCCGACCATTGCGCCGTCGTCCCTTTGGGTAGGAACACCGCGCGCCGCTTGACCGCACCGTCCGAGTACAACGCCGTATTGAGATCATAAGGCACTACGCCCTCTTGATAGGTGATCTCACCATCGCGGATGGAAGCCATGCAATACGCGTCGAGCGAAGGGTATGGCGCGTCGACGTATCGCCCGTCTCCTCCTGCGACACACGGCTTGCTCGGTGCGCTCGCGCTCGAGCACGACAGAGCGAGCGTCGCGATGACTGCGGTGCGGCGTATCACGACTAGAACGCGACCTCGGGCAACGGCGTCAGCTTGCAAGTGTACGCGCTAGCGTCCGTCGTCATGACCTGAGCGAGGTTCGAGCCCGTGGCGTCGAGTTTGTCTGCGTGGAGGTTCATGAAGTCGACGGTCCCATTGTCCGAAAAGCAAATGTGCATTGGATTGTTCGGCGATGCCGCGTCCGCGCGTGTGGGATCGGTGATGCCGTCCCAGATCTCATCCGGGACTTGTGGGTGCGGGAAGATGTTCTGACCCAGACCGATGCGCAACAAGAGACCTAGTTGGGTATGTCCGTCGGGTTGTAACCCGTTGCCCGCGAGCGTGTTGTCGTGAAACCAGACGTTCTTGGAGACAGGAACATACGCGGGATCCTGCATGGACTTCCAAGTTGGGTCGGGCAGATAGTAGCTAATCACCGAGCACGCCGAGGTCTGGTTGTTCGAGTAGGTATTTTGAAACACTTCGACGTCGCGCGTCGCCATGACGAACGTGCCCGTCCCCGCAGGGATCTTCGCGACCGTGCTGCCCGTCACATTGAAATTGCCGGTATTGTTGTCCTTGATTGTATTTCGAAAGAGGCGAATCGAGTGGCCATCGTGTTGGTTGCCGCTCCCGGGCAGATCGAACACCACGAGCCCGCCCGTGTTGTCGTGCACGGTGTTGTCCGAGACGTCGGCGTCGTAAGAGTTCTCGATCTCGATGCCCGCGACGTTGTCGTGCACGGTGTTGCGCCGCACCACGATCGTCTTCGATTGCCCAACATAGATGCCCGCATCCGAAGAGCCGCTGATGTCGCTGTCTTCGACGAGCACGTGCGTACAGAACACGGGGTAGACCGCATAATCGCCGTGCGTCCCCGCATCAGCGGCCGTCCAATAGACTTTGACCTTCTGGAAGGCGACGTTCTGCGAGCCCTTCACCTTGATGCCGTTCTTCGAGGTGTCGCGCACCGCAAGATCGTGGACCCGAAAGCCGTCGGACCCATCGAGCGCGTCGATGCCTGTTCCGCTCCCCGACTTCGAGAGGCCTTTGAAATCGAGCGTCGTCGTGTTCATCCCCATACCTTTGACGGTGATGTTTTTTTGCGTGACCGTCAGCGTATTGGTGAGCGAGAAGACGCCGGTACCGAACGCGAAGGTGTCACCGGTCTTGGCCTGCGCGACAGCGTCCTGGATCGTCTGCTCCGGAGTGTTCGTTGGAAACGCCACGCAATGGCCCGTGACTCCCGCGCAAGGATTCTCCGTGGGCGGCGATGAGCAAGAGGCAACGAAAGCTGCACATAGGGCCGCAGACAGGGTGAGCTTCATGACCGATCACTCTATCGATCACTCGTCCGGCTGGGTGAGCTCAATAACGGCGGGGAGGCTTGTTCATTAGGTCAGTACGGTGGACACTGCACACGTGCGCGATTGGCTCCGCTGTTCGGCAGTGTTGGTGTGTGGCTGCTCTGACGTGCAAGCGACGGGCTATGGCGTGTTGCTCGACGCCGGCCTTGGCAACGATGGCTCGTTGATCGCAGACGCGAGCAACAACGACTCGTCGACCGCGGCTGACGGCGGTGACGCCAGCAAACCGACGTTCGGCTGCATCACCGACACCAGCGCTGGCCAGCACGCGTTCACGTGCGATGGCATCAAGTACGACGTGTCCGTTCCCGCGATGTGCGCGAGCGGCTGCGGCCTGGTGCTCGATGTGCACGGCGCGACCATGGACGCGACGATGGAGGACGCGAACACCAACATGCGTGCGCTCGGCGCGCAGCACGGCTTCGTCGTCGTTCAACCGAACGCGAACCCTGCCCCGCCCACCTCGAGCTGGAACCCCGTCACCGACGACGCGAAGGTCTTCGCTTTCTTGCAGCTCGCACAGACTGCCTGGTCGATCGATCCAAAGCGTGTGCACATGACTGGCTTCTCGCAGGGCGGGATGATGACCTTCCGCTTCTTGTGCAAGCACGCCGACGTGTTCGCCTCCATGGCGCCCGCTGCGGGCGACGGCTGCACGTTCACGCCGGGAGATACGCCCTCGCGCGAGGTACCTGTATTGTACATGCATGGCACCAAGGACAACCTGGTCAACTTCGTCGGTGGCGCGATCCCGCAACGCAACGAGGTCGTCGCCGGTTGGAAGATGGGCGCCGGTCAAATGATCGCCGGCGACGCGAGCTACACGCGCACGCGCTACACCAGCCCGAGCGGGACCGTGTTCGAGTTCGTGCAGCACGACTACGCGGCGAAGTCCCTGGTGCTCGGCGGACACTGCTACCCAGGCAGCACCGATCCGGGCACCGCGAAGGGGCAGCTCTTCCCCTTCGGCTGCGTCGGTCCGAACGCATTCACTTGGGGCGACGAGGTGATGAAGTTCTTCGTCGCCCATCCGAAGTGACGGAAAGCTCCGCTGACGTCGACGGAAGCTTCGCTTGCCAAGTGAGGCTTGTGGGGTTACACGCTGCCCCACCATGAGAGGTCATCTTCAACCGGGCAAGCGCATCAACCAAACCGAAGAGCAGTCCGCGTTCGCGGCGCTCAAGCGAGGCCGGCGCACCAAGCTCGCGACCTCCGCGAAGACCACGCTGATCAAGGCTGATCAGTGGGCCCGCGGCGAAGGTGCCACCGCCGAGGTTGGGGATGCGCTGAAGAAGGGCCTCGCTGCCCTCCAAGCGAAGGCCGCAAAAGCCCCCAAGAAGTGATCGCTAGGAGTTTGGCTATCCGTTCTTCTTGGCGAACTCAGTCATGAAGTCGGCGAGCGTCTTGGTCCACTCGACCGAGACTGCGTTGTAGAGCGAGACGCGGATGCCGCCTACGGAGCGGTGTCCTTTGAGGCCGACCATGTCGAGCTTCTTGGCGTCGGCGACGAACTGATCCTCGAGCGCCTCCGTCGGCAATCGAAAGACGATGTTCATGGTCGAGCGACTCTCGCGCTCCACGGGGGCGCGATAAAACGCTGAGTGCGCGTCGATGGCGCCGTAGACGAGACCGCTCTTGTCACGGTTGCGCTTCTCGATCGCCGGCAGTCCTCCCTCGGACTTCACCCACGAGAGGACGTTGCGTACGAGGTAGATCCCGAACGTGGGAGGCGTGTTGTAGAGCGAGTT
>JANYHY010000411.1 GCA_025362165.1 Myxococcales bacterium
CCGAGCTGTCGACCGGCGCCTTGGACTTGCCTGCGAGCATCAGCGATGACGGATGCACCATCATCATCAGCAGCGACCGCGCGGGTGGGCAACTCGAGGTCTACTCGGCCACCCGCCCCAAGTGATCCGAGGTCTCCCTGGCGCGCGACAAACATGATAGTCAGGTCGCGATGCGGCTCGGCGCCTTTTTGGTCTTGGTGTTCCTCGTCGCGTGCGGCGGGGCGACGGCGCAGGATCCATCGAGCGCTCTGCACGAATACGCGCACGCTCTCGAGGAGGGCCGCGCGGACGACGCGTATCGGCTGCTCTCCGACGAAGCTCGGCGCGGCGTCTCCATCGAGGCCTTTCGGCGCATGGTCAAGGATGACCCCAACGAAGTGCGCGAGTTCGGCCGCGCGTTGTCGAGACCGACTGCGCCGCCTGTCGTCACCGCGAAAGTCACGAGCCCGAACGGGCAAGAGCTCTCGCTCGTCTTGGAGGATGGCAAGTGGAAGGTTGACTTGTCAGCCGTCGACTTTTACGAGCAAGACACGCCTCGACACGCTGTGGTCGCCTTCACGCGCGCGCTCGAGCGCAAGCGCTACGATGTCGTGCTCCGCTTCGTTCCTGATGCGCACAAAGAGGGCGTGACGCTCGAGAAGCTGAAGGCGTCTTGGGAAGGACAAGAGAAGCCCGAGACCGAGCAGTTGCTCGCAGCGCTCAAGCAAGCGACTCCTACCGCGGCGATCGAGGAAACAGGCGAACGAGCGGCGATGCCCTACGGCTCGGGCACGCTGCAGCTAGTGCGAGAGCACGGTGTCTGGAAGATCGAGAGCTTCGGAAGCGCGGCAGAGCACCCATGACACTTCGACGGAGGCAATGATGACCAAGAAGTTCTCACGGCTCATACTGATCGCTTGCATGGCCTGCTTTCAGGGCTGTTCGTGCGAGGCGAACTTCCAGGCGGGCGGCGCGCAAGCTCCAACCAACGCGACCGGAGATGGCGGCGCGACCGTCCCTTCGGCCGCACCAGCACCGGCACCTGCGCCAGCACCGATGCCAGTCAGCAAGTCGACGTCCGTGGTTCGAACGGCCTCGATGTAGCCGAGTCCGGAGTACTGCTCGACATGACCGAAGAGAGCCAAGGCTCCGCGCGCCTCCGTAAGCTTGGGCGGCGCTATGGCGTAATCGTGCTCGCGATCGTCGCCCTCTCGTTCACGGTGAGCAGCACCACGCAGATCATCGTCCAGTGCTTCGGGTTGACCACCTCCGAGAAGGTGCCGCCCGACGACTGCGTGCGCGGGATCCGCACGCTCGAGTCCGCGCTCGATGGCGCGAGCAGCAAGGCAGGTTTCGAGCGCGAGAGCGAGGCCGTCCATCGCGCTTGGGACAACGGGCTCATGCCCGAATGGAGCCAGGCTTCTGTGATCGAGCGAACATGCGCGCAGACGCCCGAGGGGACTCAGGCGTACGCGTCGCTCGTCCGCCTCCGCCACGCGTACGAGGTCGCGCTCGATCGACGGAGCGCAGACGTGAAGCCTTTGCGTGAGAACCT
Organism: Myxococcales bacterium; assembly: GCA_025362165.1. GTDB lineage: Bacteria > Myxococcota_A > Polyangia > Polyangiales > Polyangiaceae > JANYHY01. The sequence continues at coordinate 1,535 of JANYHY010000411.1, forward strand.
CGAGGCCCAGATCTCGCCCCGCTGACCGATGTCGGTCCCGTACTCTCCCCCTTTGCTCGCTTTCGCGCTAAAGCCTCCCACCATCAGATGTCCGAGCAAGCCGCCCTTCCCGTCCTTCCCACTTTCGACGCGCTCCCGCTGTCCGCCGACATTCGTCGAGCGATCACCGACCTCGGTTACGTGAATCCCACACCCGTGCAGCTCGCGGTCTTCGAGCCCGCGGTCGCCGGCAAGAGCCTGGTCGTGCAAGCGCGCACTGGCACCGGCAAGACGGCGGCGTTCGGTTTACCGCTGCTCGACGGGCTCGTGAAGAAGAACATCCCGCACGTCCAAGCGTTGATCTTGACGCCCACTCGCGAGCTCGCGCTGCAAGTGATGCGAGAGATCGAGTCGCTCGCACGACACCGCGGAACTCACGTCGTCGCGATCTACGGTGGTGCGGCGATGGGCCCGCAAATCGAGGCGCTTGCTGGGGGCGCGCAAATCGTGGCGGGCACACCGGGTCGGGTGCTCGATCACATCCGCCGCGGCACCTTCGACACCAAGCACATACGCGTGTTCGTCCTCGACGAGGCAGACGAGATGCTGTCGATGGGCTTCGCCAAAGAGCTGCACGCGATCGCCGACACACTCCCCAAGGATCGGCAGGGCCTGTTCTTCAGCGCGACCATCCCGCCGGACATCGAACGCATGGCGCAGAGCCAGCTCAAGGATCCCGAGTTCATCACGCTCTCGTCCGATCAGATCGGCGCGCTCGAGATCAACCACTCGGTGTTCTTCGCGCAGGGTGACAAGCGGCAGGGGTTGTTGCGCGTGCTCGAGGCCGAAGATCCCGAGAGCGCGATCCTCTTCTGCAACACCAAAGACGAGACGGAGCGCGTCTCGGCGCTGCTCAACAAGAACGGCTACGACGCCGACTGGCTCAACGGAGATCTGGAGCAGCGGGAGCGCGAGCGGGTGATGAGCGCGACGCGCGAGGGGCGGTTGCGCTTCTTGGTCGCCACAGACGTGGCCGCGCGGGGCATCGACATCTCGCACCTCACGCACGTGATCAACGCCGACTTCCCAGAGTCCGCAGAGGCGTACGTGCACCGCACAGGGCGCACGGGGCGCGCGGGTCGAACGGGTACTGCGATCAGCATCGTCGGCCCCAAGGACATCGGCGCGCTCTACTTGCTCAAGCTGACGTATGGCATCAAGCCTGTCGAGCGGCAGATGCCGAGCGATGCTGAGGTCAAGACGCGCGCCGAGGCGGATCTCGTGACGATGTTCGTCGATGCTTTCGCCACCCGTGAGCCTCACCCCGAGGACCTGGCGCTCGCGCGAAGGTTGCTCACGCACGAGTCCGTCGAGATTGTGGTCGCTGGATTGCTTCGCGATCACCTCGGTGCACGTCCGGACGCGCAAGCGAGCGCAGCAGAAGCACGTCGCGCGAAGGCCCCACCCGTGGCGGCGCCGCCCGCTCAAAGCGTGCAACATGCACCCAAAGCCCCCGCGGCCGCCGCCAGACCGCGGCCAGCCAAGAGGCGTGAACCGCCCGCGCGAGTGGAGGCTTCGACGTCTTCGGAGACGGGTCTGCCCGGTTACACGGAGGGCCCCGTGGACTCGGAACCGGTCACGCTCCGTAAGGCAGAGCCGTCCAAGAACGACCTGCCTCGAGAACCGCGTGAAGCCGACGAAGGCGCCGACTTCGTGCAGATCTTCGTCAATGTTGGCAAGCGCGACGGCGCCGCGCCCACGGATCTGCAGCGGATGCTCACGGAGAATGCCGGGATCGACCGCAAGGACACAGGCCGCATACGCGTTCGCGATCGCAACAGCTTCGTGAGCGTCCGCAAGGGCGACCTCGACAAGGCGCTCGCTGCGTTCGTGGGCCAAGTCTTCGGCGGCCGCAGCGTCATCGCCGAACGTGCTCGCGACCGCGCCGAATAGCAAACACACAATAAAATTCCGCCTAGCGCTCGCCGAGTGCGATTTTGGCCGCTGACCGTTGAGCGCAGGTGCTCACATGCCGTATTCTAAGTGCCCATGACTGCAGCAAGCGTGGCGGTTGCACAACGCAACGCCGAACCGAAGGGCTCATCGCCCATCACCCTCCGCCACCTGCTCGATGCGCGTCGCAAGGAAGGGCGAACGTTCTCGCTCGACGAGGCGATCGCCACCATCGTGCCGCTTTGCCTCGACTTGAAGGAGCGTCACGACAGGGGCGAGAAGCTCTACGTTCACCCTTCGTGCATCGCGCCTGGTGCTGACGGCCTCGCGAAGATCCAGCCCGCTCTTGCGATCTTGCCGACGCATGCGCACGATCGCGCGTGCGTCGCCCCCGAGCTCCAGCGCAGCCTCGCGCCCGGTGACTCGCGCGCTAGCGTCTTCTCCGTTGGAGCGGTGCTCTACGAGATGGTGACGAACAAGCACATCGGTCCGGGCATGCAGCGACCTCGGGAGGTCGATCCGACCCTGCCTGCCGCGCTCGAGGTGTTGTTGGCAAAGGCGCTCGTCGGCGATCCGGCGCACCGACCCGACGACCTCGGCGCGCTCGCGAGCGCGATGCACCATATCGCCCCGATGAAGAGCATTCACCCGCCGGACATCGATCCCGGGCTCCTCGATCACGGCGCCTCGTTCGAGGTCGACATCCGGCTATCGATGTTGCCGCCCAGCGAGATCGCGCCATCTCCGGTGATCCCGAAGGCCGCCGCTGCGCCGATGATCGACCGGATCTCGCCGCCCGTCATCCAGCGCGTCTCCGAGCCAGTGAGCAGCAGGAACGACCCCACGACGCGCCTCTCGCAGCTCAAAGCGCGCCTCGAGGCGGATCCTCGACCGCGCTACGTCGTCAGCAAAGACAAAATGGATCACGGCCCGTTCACGGCCGTCGAGCTACTGCAGCAAATCGCGAGCAACCAGTTCGTCGGCGACAACGGGCTGCGCGACGAGATCTCCGGGCAGACCATGCTCATCAAGGAGTGGGAGGAGTTCTCCCAGTTCGCCGAGCAGGCTGCGCTCAAGCGAGAGATCGTCGCCGAGAAGAAGGAAGTTGCCCGCGTCGTCGAGCAAGAGAAGGCCGCTGGCACCGCGAAGTCCACGATCGGGATCGTGGTCGTCGTGGCCTTGGTCGCGGTCGGCGCCGTGTTCGTGATCAAAGCCGTCGGCAGCAAGAAGGACGACATCGCGATCGCCGATGACAAGGGCGGCGCGAACATGGATCCCGCCGGCAGCATCAAAGGGCAAAAGCGGAACAAGCCCGGCGGTGGTGGCGGTGGCGGTGGTTTCGGCGGCGGTGGTCAAAGCTTCGAG
>JANYHY010000154.1 GCA_025362165.1 Myxococcales bacterium
GAGGGCGGTGTCCTTGGCGCGCCGAACGTGACGATGTCTCCAGGCGCAGAGGCTAGCGCGCTCTTGTGCGTGGTCGCGCCCTTTCGCATGACGCAGTTCTCCACGAGCTCGAGCGACGCCGGAGCGCGCGGCATCGCGATCGAGGCGACTTGGGACGCTCGATGAAGCGGGAGATCACGCCCGAGGCAGTGCCATCGTTCTTCGACGCGCGCATCGCCGTGCGGCGAATCGGCGGCAACTCGCATCCTCTACGCGACTTCTACCACCGCATGATGACCGCCTCGTGGCCGTTCACGATCGCGTTCGTCTTCGCGATGTACCTCCTCGGCAACCTCGTGTTCGCTTGCGTCTACCTCGCGCTTGGCGACGCGATCACGCACGCGAGGCCGCACAGCTTCGAAGACGCGTTCTTCTTCAGCGTTCAGACGATGGCGACCATTGGATACGGCGGCATGACGCCGAACGGAACTGTGGCGAACCTCGTGGTCACGGTCGAGGCCATCAGCGGCATCATCGCAGCGGCGCTCACGACGGGGCTCGTCTTCGCCAAATTTTCGCGCCCCACGTCGCGCGTCATCTTTAGCCACCACGCGCTCTTCGGCTTCGTGGATGGCAAGCGCGTGTTCACCTTCCGCGTGGCCAATGAACGCAGCAACCGAATCATGGAAGCGTCCATGAAAGTGGTCTTCACGAAGAACGAGACGACCCAAGAGGGCGGAACGCTCCGCCGCATGTACGAGCTCCCACTGCAACGCTCGACGAGCGCGGTGTTCGCACTCTCCTGGGTGGTGTTCCACACGATCGACGAGAGCAGCCCGCTCGCGAACGTCACGAACGAATCGATGGACAAGGACGAGGCCGCCATCATCGTGAGCATGACGGGCATCGACGAGACGCTCGCGCAACCCGTGCATGCACGAAAGGCGTATGACGCGAAGACCGTCGCGTTCAAGGCCGCGTTCGTCGACATCTTTCGCGTGGACGACGGTGAGCGCGTGATGGATCTCTCCAAGCTGCACACTTACGTCGTCGATGACGATGTAGGATGATCCGGCACACGCGAGTGCAGAAGATCGGCATCTTTCCGTTCCGGCAAAATTCAGGGCGATTTTGTGCGACGGCGAGTTGCTTTCGATCGCTGCTACCAGCATCGTGTCAAAGGCAGGTTCGGCTGCCGCTTTGGAGGTTTGCGTGAAACGCATCGCTCAATCCGCGCTCGTGACTGCATTCGCCGTGGCGGCGTGCAGCTCCGAGACGATCATCATGAGAGGTGGACCGTCCGCCGATCCCGACGCAGGGGATGTGCCTGTGGACGACGCAGGCAACCCCGTGGTGGATGCCGCGCCGCCTGCGACCGCGTCGTTCGCGAAGGGCTTGAGCGTCTCTGACATCGCCGTCTTCCAAGGCGTGAAAGTGACGATCGTCAAAGGCGGCTCGAACGCTACGCACAACGGTCCGATCGTCGCCAACCGCGACGGAGTGATCCGCGTCTACGCGAAACCAGACGGGACGTGGACACCTCACGCAGTCACGGCGTACCTCGCGCTGACCTCTGGCTCCGGCAACAGCAACCTGAAGGACACCAAGCTCATCTCGGGACCTTTTGACGAGTCGGACTCAACGACCATGTTCGAGTTCAAGCTGCCCGCCGCTGCATTCCAAACCGACACGCAGTACAGCGTGCAGATCCTCGACCCACAAGCGACTGGCGGCAAGACCGGAAGCTCGCCAGCGCAGTTTCCGAACGACGGCAGCTCTGCGCCGATCGGCGTGAAATCGAGCGGCGCGCAGCTCAAGGTCTACTACTTCCCTGTCGTGACGAGCGGGCTCACGCCGCCAACCGACAACACGCACATGGCGCAAGTGCGCGCGACGATCCTCTCTGTGTATCCGATCCCCGACGTCGCGATCACCGTGAAGCCGGCAGTGAGCTACCCAGGCGGCACACCGCAGGCGAACGGCGCTGGTTGGGGACAGATGCTGCAGTGGCTGTCGAACAAACGCCAAAGCGATGGTGTCGCGCCAGACATCTATTACTACGGCGCGTTCACGCCGACTCCGGGCTTCAATCAATACTGCGCCAACGGTTGTGTCGCGGGTCTGTCGACCGTCGGGCAGAACGTCGGCGACTCGTGGACGCGCGCGAGCATCGGTCTCGGCTACGCCGGCGCGATGTACGTGTCGGTGCAAACGGGCTTCACCGCAGCGCACGAGATCGGTCACGCGCACGGTCGCAACCACGCAAACTGCGGCGGCGCTCAGGGCATCGATCCGCAGTTCCCCTACGCCAGCGCGGGTATTGGCGTGTGGGGGTATTCGATCATCGATCACACGTTCACCGATCCCACGCAGGGTCACGACATGATGGGCTACTGCCAGCAGAACGAGTGGATAAGCGACTACACATACAGCGCGCTCTTCAACCGCCTCGTCGCGGTCAACGGCGCGAGCATGAACCTCTCACCAGAGCAGCAGCAGCCACGCGACTACCGGATCGTGGACGTCGACGACAATGGCGGGCTCACGTGGGGCGACAAGGTCACGATCTCATCGCCAGTGTTCGGTGACGAGAAGATCATCAGCTACCTCGGCTCCGATGGTCACACGCTCGAGAAGAGCAAAGGCTACTACTACGGGTACGATCACATCCCCGGCGGATACTTGCTGATCCCGCTCGGCCCCTCGAACGCGACCAAGCTCATGGTCGAGAACGTCGGCCTCGCGAACGTGACCAGCGCGCTCGCGAAGTAAGGTCTTTCCACTTCCTCTTGCTGTCATCCTGAGGCCGCTGCGGCCGAAGGACCCCACGCGCCCGCACGCCTATTAATTGCCTAGCCAGACGCCTTGGCGGTTCGCTGTCGAGACCTCGTAGCGCAGGCGCGCCTCCTTGACGTCGAGGTCGCGGCCTCTCTCGCCGCGGCGACGACGGTTCTTGATGAACGCGATCTCCACGAGCGCGAGCTGCTTGTTGCGGCGCGCGCGGAAATACGTCCAACCGCGTGAGAAGAACGAGCCCCAGTTCTTCCAGCCGATCGCGAAGTAGGTGGTGATCGAGCTCAGCTCCATCGGGTGCAACAGACCGCCCACCTCGGGCAACAGCTCGCGGATCACGATCGATCGATCGCGCACGACGAGCAGCGCGAGCAGCAAGAAATAGAGCAGATCGATGACCCACGAGATGAGGATCATGATCACCGTGCCGCCATCTTCCAGGAACGTGGGAAGCGCGTTGTGCATCGCGTGCATGCTCATCGCCACGAAGTATCCGCCGATGGGCGCGATGATCTTCACCGCCCAGCTGCGCGACTCCACCGCGATGCCGAAGCCCAAGCCGGTGCACGCCGTGAACGTGCAGTGCGACAGCCCGAGCAACACCGTGCGCAAGAACAAGAGACCGACGAAGCCCGCCATGCCGCCCTTGTCGAACGCGTCAGCGACATAGAGCGTGTCCTCGGTGAGCGTGAAGCCCAGACCGACCATGCCGCCGTAGATCGCGCCGTCGAGCGGGCCGTCGAGCTCTTTGAGGCCCATCGCGCTAACGGCGGCGATTCCGGCGACGCCGAGCCCCTTGAAGCCTTCCTCGAAGATGGGCGCGAGCACTGTCGCGCCGAAGTCTTGAATGCCTTGGTCTTCGGTGGGCAGCCCAGTAACGGCCGCCGCGACTGCTTCACCGATCGCGCTTCCGGTGCCGCCGCCGAAGGTCGCGA
>JANYHY010000526.1 GCA_025362165.1 Myxococcales bacterium
GGCCACAGCGTGTTGCCTGGCTTCTTCGACGCGAGGTACTGCATGATCGCGCGACTCTCCCAGAGCTTGAAGTCACCATCCACGAGAGTGGGTACTTTGCCGTTCGGATTGATCGCTAGGTACTCGGGCTTCTTCATGTCCGCCATCGACTGCTCGACGACCTCAACCGCCAGCTCCAAATGCTGAAGAGTGGCGTTGACGCGTCGGCAATTGTTGGAGAGCTGCATGCTGTAGAGTTTCATGCGCCCGAGTGAGCCACATCCAACGCCGCGTGGGAAGCCACGCCGTGGTCGCGAAGCGATTTTCGTGCGGCTCCAGGGGTATGCTGCATTGATGCGGCTTCGCAACGGCATCGGTTTCTTTGGCTGGGCTTTGGCGGAGAGGGCGGGATTCGAACCCGCGGATAGGTTGCCCCATCGCGTGCTTAGCAAGCACGTGCCTTAGGCCACTCGGCCACCTCTCCAGAGGACGCGGAACTTAGCGTTTTCCTCTCACCCACGCAAGCCACCGTCGCACGGACGGCTCGAGGCGGAGATTTGGACGAATCATCCGCGACGTAGCGCCGCGATAGCCTCGCGCTCCCAAACACGAAGGGCTCTGTGCTCGCGCCAGATCGCCCAGAAGCTCACAGGGGGAAAGTGCTTGGTGACGTCGCGGAGCACGACCTTCGGCGCGACCAACTGCGTGCCCGGCAGCACAGATACGAACGCCACTCCCATCGCGAGCTCCACGTAGCGCAGGGCGAGCGACTTGCTCTCCACCTCGATGTGAGCGATCGCGCCGAGCGGTTCGAGCACGCTCATCACACGCGCGCGTGTCGACGACGCGGGACGAAACGTGATGAGCGGCACTCTCGCGATCTTCGCCAGATTGATCGAGGCGCGCGCCAACGGGCTGTTCGACCGGACGGCGAACATCAGCTTGTCCTTGGCGACGAAGGTCGATGCGACGCCACGCGGCGCCGACGGAGCTCGGATCACCGCCAAATCCAGCTCTCCGGAAGTGATCGCAGCGAGGGCGCCCTCAGCCCCGAAGCGACGCACATGGACGATGAGCGAAGGGTGAGCGCGCCGCAACCGCGCAACGACAGCGGGCAGCACCTCGCTGGCGATCGTGCCTGTACACCCGATGCTGAGCCGCGCCGTGACGGGCTTGCCAAGCTCCTCGACCGCCGCGAGCGCTCTCTCGGCCACGGAGAGCGCCTTCTCTCCTTCGCGCGTGAGTCTCAGTGCCGATGCCCTTCCTTCGAACAGCGCCCCGCCGGCGTGCCCGCTCAGCGTGACCAGGCGCTTGCGCACGACGCTCTCGTCGACTCCCAGCGCGCGCGCGGCCTTGAAGAACGCCGCAGGCTGCCCCGCGCTCGCCGCGACCGCGCGCAGCGCTGCCAGGTGCAGCAAGAGATCGCCAGGATAATCAATCATGCATCGAATGCCTTATCATGTCGCAAAAACGGCATGGCAAGCATGAAACTTCGACTGCATCTTGTAGGCCATGGGAGCACCAGTTCAACAAGCCTATTTCGTAGTCCTCTCGGTCGTCGCGGACGAGGGACGGTATTTGATGATCCGCGAGACCAAGCACGGACAGCGCTGGTATCTGCCGGGCGGCGGCGTCGAGGACGGTGAGAGCCCGCGCGATGGGGCCAAGCGAGAGACCCTCGAGGAGGCAGGCATCGAGATCGAACCGTTCGCGTTCCTCGACGTTCAGCACTACGCCAGGCCGGGCCCGAGCGTCGTGCTGCGCTTCATCGTCGCCGCACGCCCGCGGACCATGTACCCCAAACGTTTCGCCGACGAGCACAGCCTCGAAGCTCGCTGGTTCACGCGCGCGGAGATCACTCAGCTCCCGCTGCGGGATCCCGAGGTCCTCGAGCACATCGATCACTACGACCGCTTGTTCCGGTAGGCTTCATCTTCGTGGCTGGATACTCGGGGACACTGCTCGTGACCAAGCTGGGCATCAAGCCGGCACACAGAGTCTTGATGGTCGGGGCGCCGAAGGATTTCTCGCTCGAAGCGCCGCTCGCGAAGGTGCTGACGCGCGGCGAAGGACCATTCGACGTCGCGCTCGCGTTCGTGTCCAAGCGCGCAGACATCGCCACTCGTTTCGCCGCGATCTCACCAAAGCTCACAAAAGAAGGTGGTCTGTGGATGACGTGGCCCAAGAAGGCGTCCAAGATTCCGTCGGACGTCACCGAGGATGAGCTGCGCGCGGTGCTCTTGCCGACGGGTTGGGTGGACAACAAAGTGTGCGCGATTGACGAGCGCTATAGCGGACTGCGCTTCGTGCTTCGCAAGCTGCTGCGTTGACCTGATACGATGTCTCGCATGTGGCGCGCGCTCCTCGCACTCTTGCTCGTGAGCTGCGTGCCTGCGCCGGTCGTCACCACGCCGGCCCCCGTCATCGCGGCTCCCGAGCGAACAGAGCGCGCGGACGACTGTCACCGCGACATCCCGGACTGCGCCGCCGCATGCGCGCTCCGCGAGACAGGACACACAGAGCACGTGGACTGGTTCGATCGCCGCTGCGCCGCCGTCGTCCTCGGTCGCAACCCTGACAAAGCCGTCGGCTACGCGCCTCCGTCGGCGCCGCCCGAAGACACCGCCAATCGCAACTCCAACGATCTCGAGTCCAACCCGTATCGCTAGTGCAGCGCAGTGCGCTCGAGGATCTTGTGCATGAACTTTGGCGCCCACCAGTTCACGTCGCCGAAGAGCCGCATCGTGGACGGCACGATCAGGAGGCGCACCAACGTGGCGTCGAGCGCGACCGCGACCGTCATGCCGACGCCCATCGCTTTGACGACGACGATCGTCGCTAGAGCAAACGCCGCGAACACCGCGACCATGATCGCGGCGGCGCTCGTGATCAGCCTGCCGCTCTGCGCGAGGCCCTCTGTCACCGCGCGACGGTTATCGTGGTGGAGCTTGTACTCTTCGTGCATTCGGCTGAGGAGCAGCACCTCGTAGTCCATCGACAAACCAAAGACGACGCAGAACAAGAGCGGCGGCAGCGTGGGCTCGATGGGGCCTGGCTCGAAGCGCAGAAGGCTCGCGAGGTGCCCGTCTTGAAAGATGAACACGAGCGCGCCGAACGAACCGGCGATCGAGAGGAAGTTCATCAGCACCGCCTTGAGCGGCAGGAAGACGGAGCCCAACAGGAAGAAGAGGATGACGTACGTCAGCGAGACGACGAACGCGATCGCCGCGGGCGTGTGACCCACCATGAACTCGGTGAAGTCGATGTCCATCGCAGGTCGGCCACCCACGATGATGGAGCCATCAGCGACGACTCTGTCCTTGCGCAGATCGCGGACCATCTGGTGAGCGCGCTCGGTCGAGCGGCCGATCGGCGTGATGATCGTCAGGATGGTGGAGCCGTGACCGGTGGTGAACTCCATTGCCGTCGCGACGTCGATCGGGCGTAAATCAGCCGGGAGCGCGACCAACTTGATGACCTCCTCCGCGGGCAGTGTGGGATCGAAATCGAAGACGCTCTCGACCTGCATCACGTCTGGGATCGCCGCGAGCTTGTCCCGAAGATCGCGGACAGCCTTCACGCGCGTGGTCGTGAGCTCCTCGGAGGGGAACGTGACGATGACTTGAATGCGCGTCAGCGCCTGCGCCGGAAACTCGTCGTGCAACACGTCGTAGCCAGCGCGCGCCTCTGTCGACTTCGGCAGGATCGCCTCCGTCTGCGCGGTGAGTTGCAGGTGCAGGAACGGCGTGCCGAGCGCGAGCACGATCGCGAGCGTCGGGACCAAGACGCGCACCGGGCGCTCCATCACCCACGGGGCGAGCCTCCTCCACAACGTCTGGTCTTCGTCGTCTTTCGGCTTCTTGAATGGCAGCGCCCACGCGTCGATGCGCGCGCCGAGCACACCAAGCAACGCAGGTAAGAAGGTGAGCGCGAAGAAGATCGCGAGCGTTACGACTGCGACTCCGCCGATGCCCATCGCCGCCAGGTACGACCGCGGAAAGAACAATAGACCCAACAAGCCGATGCACACGGCGAGACCGGAGAACAGCACCGCTCGACCGCTGGTCTCCATCGTGCGCACGAGCGCGCCCTCGACGTCTCCCAGGCGTTTCAGCTCTTGGCGGAAGCGACTGACGAAAAATAGCGAGTAGTCGATCGCGACGCCCAAGCCGATGAGAGAGCCGACGTTGAGCGTGTACTTCGCCATCTCCATGTAGTGGGACAGCACCATCACCAGCGCGAGTCCGCCCATCACGGAGAGCGCGCCGACGCCGACCGGCAAGAGCGCCGCGACCGCGGACCGGAAGACGAAGAGCAAGACGAAGAGCGCGAGCGGCAGGCTCACGACCTCGGCGATCAAGAGGTCGTGCTTTAGCGTCGTGTCGACGTCGTGGTAATAAATCAGCGTCCCGGTGCACTCGAGATCGAGGTCCTTTGGGTGGATCTTCTCTCGCACCGCGGGGTAGGCGTTCGCGGCCTCGTTGAGCGTTCCATGGAACACCACGATGGCGATCGCGCGATGCTTGTCTCGGCTGATCAGCGCGTCGCCGATCTGCGGTGGCGCCTCGACCGGGCTGAGCACCGAGGCGACCGCGGGATCGTCGTCGAGCGGTGAGAGCGCGTTGCCCATCTTCTCGAAGAAGTCTGGGTCTTCTGTGGTGAGCGTCGGCGAATGGAAGATGGCAACGAACGATGGCCCCGCGCGCTTGCCGAGAGCGCTGTCGACGAGCTCGGCTGCGTCCTGCGCCTCGATGCCCTCCACAGTGCCCGTCGTCAGCGTGCCGCCGCGCGAGAACACCCAGAGCGCAGCGCCCAAGAAGAGCGCGCAGACGACCAACACAGGGACGCGCCTCGCGTAGACGAATCGGCCCCAAGCGGCGAGCATCGATCGGCGACTACACCCGCTCTTGACGCAAGTCACGCGTCGTTTTGCCGCCACGAGAGAGCGAGAGATGCTCGCGCTTTGGATCACCTCAGCTACGATTGATGCGATGGGCGAGCTCGATTTCTACTTCGACTTCATCTCTCCGTATGCGTACCTCGCTTGGAAGCGCGCGCCTGTCGTGCTCTCGGTGAAGCTGCGGCCGAGGCCCGTGCTGTTGGGTGTATTGCTCACGCATTTCGGTCAGCTGGGTCCGGCGGAGATCCCGCCGAAGCGCGTCTTCACGATCAGAGACACGATGCGCAGGGCGGCGGACGCGAAGATCGAGCTGCGCTGGCCGCTGCGCCATCCGTTTCGATCGCTGGCCGCGATCCGCGTCGCTACCGCTGCGGTCCACGAGGAACGCGTTCCCGTCGTCGACGCGATCTTCGAAGCGGTGTGGGCCCGCGGCGAGGACGTCGAAGATCTCGAGGTCGTGCGCGCTGCGTTGGAGAAGGCTTCACTCCCCGTTGATCTGATCGATCGCAGCAAGGCGAAGGAGATCTCGTTCACGCTTCGCAAGGAGACGGACGAAGCGATCGCGCGCGGCGTGTTCGGCGTGCCGACGATCTTCATCGGCGACGAAGGCTTCTTCGGCGACGATCAGCTGGAGCGCGTCGAGCGATGCCGCAAGGGCAGCGACCCGCTCGACCGCGGCCGGGCGCGCGAAGTCGAGGCGCGTCCGCTGGCGGTCGTGCGCACCAAGACCTGACCACTCGGCCTCCTCATGTCGAAGGCGACCGCTTTTTACGCCTTGAAAAAAGGTCGCACGTTGCCCGTCGCGGTCTGACGCGGACCGCACTATACGATCGCGAGTGACTCACCACCGCGCGCTCCGCTCAGCGTCCGCAGAGGCAAGGCTCGCCGCCGCTAGCGAGTGGCTGGAGAAGACTGGCAAGTCGCGAGAGGTGCTGATCGTGACTCCGCACACGGAGGCGGGAACGAGCCTCATTGCGCGATCGACCCCTGCGCTGGGCGCGACGTTCGGATGGACGGCGATTACGCTCGGTCAGCTCGCGAGCGCGTTGTCGCGTCGCGCGCTCGCTCAGCGTGGGATCGTCGCGGTGGGCTCGCTGGCGACGCAGGCCGTGTGCGCGACGGTCGTCCATCGGTTGTTGTCCGCTGATCAACTCGGGCGCTTCACGCCGGTGGCGCATTTTCCGGGTCTGCCGCGCGCGCTCGCCCGCACATTCTCGGACCTGCGCATGGGAGCTGTTGATCGCGCCGCGCTCGCGGACGTGGACTTGGCGCGCGCTCTCGTCGCGTACGAAGAGGAGCTGGTGCGCGGATCGCTCTGTGATCGCGCGGATGTGTTCCGGGCCGCGACCGAGCTCGTCGCGCGAGGAGACGCACACGATTTGTTGGGGCGACCGACGCTGTTGTTGGACGTGCGAATCGAGTCGGCGCACGAGCGAGAGCTCTGCTCGGCGATCTTGTCGCGCGCGGAGGCTTCGCTCGTGACCATCGTGGATGGCGACCTTGCCTCGGAGCGGAGCGCGGCTTCGAT
>JANYHY010000549.1 GCA_025362165.1 Myxococcales bacterium
GACTCGCACCTCTTCTCTCGCACTCGTCCTCACTCTCGCAGCGGTCGCTTGTGGCGGCACCGAGGATCCCGCGAAGACTCCAGTGACGACCGCGGCGAGTGCGGCTCCGTCCGTCGCGCCCTCGACTACGCCGAGCGCGTCTGCTGCGCCCAGCGCGTCCGTTGCGCCCACGTTGCCTCCTGCTCCCACGCCGGCGATGAAGATCACAGGCCTCGAGACGCCGGAGAGCGTGCTGTACGACGCTGAAGGCGATCGCTACTTCATCTCCAACATCGCTGGCGTACCGCTCGGCGCGGACAACAACGGCTACATCACGATCGCCTCTCCAGACGGCAAGATCACGACGCCGAAGTGGGTGGCTGGTGGCGTCAACAAGGTCACGCTCAACGCGCCGAAGGGCCTCGTGATCGCCGCAGGTCAGCTCTGGGTGACGGACATCGACACTGTGCGCTCGTTCGATCTGAAGACGGGCGCGTCCAAGGCGAACATCAAGATCGCTGGCGCTTCGTTCTTGAACGACATCGCGGCCGCGCCAGACGGTAAGATCTACGTGACCGACACGGGCATCGACGAGAAGTTCGGCCCAACCGGCAGCGACGCCGTCTACGTCATCGAGAAGGGCACTGCCAAGCCGCTCGCGAAGAGCAAAGATCTCAAGAACCCCAACGGCGTCCTATTCACGCCCGCAGGCGTGATCGTCAACACGTTCGGCGGCGCCGAGGTGTATCGCCTCGGACCGAAGGGAGAGAAGCTCGATGTCACCACGCTCCCGAAGGGCAAGCTCGACGGCATGTTCATGATGGGCGACCAGCTCGTCGTCTCGTCATGGGAGGGCTCCGCCATCTACAAGGGCAAGCTGGGTGGCACGTTCGAGGCCGTGTTGACTCAGCTCGACGCACCCGCCGACATCGGCTGGGACAGCAAACGCAGCCGCGTGCTCGTGCCGCGCTTCATGGGCAACACGGTCGAAGCTTACGACCTCAAGTAGAGTCCGACTCGCGCGACTCGTCTGAAGAGGGCGAGTCCTCGGGCTTCTGCCATTGGATGCCTCGCCAACGAATCCCCTCGTATTGCGGGCGGCTCGCCTGTCGATAAGTGCGGCGCATCAAGCGCATCGCGACGAACAGCGCGCAAGCGCCGAGGATGAGGGGCCACCACTCATTGGCGAGCGCGTAGAGGTGGGCCGGCGTGAACATCCATCGAGCATAGCGTGGAGTTGAGCGTTTGGCAGCGGCGTACTAGGTTCCGCGCGATGCGATACTTCGTAACCCTCGCGGAGAACGCAGAGCCTCGCGTGGTCGACGTGACAGAGCTGCCAAGCGGCGCGCTGAAGGTCACGCTCGACGGAGCACCAGTGGAGGTCGACGTCTTGCCCCTCGAGAAGGGTCTGAGCATTCGCGTCGATGGACAAGTCATCGATCTCTCCGTGGAGGGCGTGCTCCCCGAGATCGGCGCTGTCGCCAGCGGGCATCGCTCGTACGTGCGCGTGGAGAGCGAGCGCGCGCGTGCGGCTGCGGCGAGCACGCGGTCCGGGCGTCCTCTGGACAAGACCGTGAAGAGCCCGATGCCTGGGCGCGTCGTGAAGGTGCATGTCGCGGCGGGCGACGAGGTCACAGTGGGCCAACCTTTGCTCGTCGTCGAGGCGATGAAGATGGAGAACGAGCTGAAGGCGAAGCTCGCGGGGAAGATCGCCGAGGTGTTCGTCACGGCGGGCGCCGCGGTGGAAGCGAACGCGAAGCTCTTGAGCTTCGAGTGACGAGCATGCGACGACTCGCCCTCGTCCACGCGCCCACTCCTCTCGTCAAGCGGCCTGCGCTCGACGCGCTCATCGGCTGCGACGTCTGGATCAAGCGGGACGACGCGACGGGCGGCGCGGAGGCTGGAAACAAGCTCCGAAAGCTCGAGTGGTTGATGGGTCAAGCGTTGGAGCGCGGCGCCACTCACGTCGTGACGTGCGGCGGAGTCCAATCGAACCATGCGCGCGCGACCGCCATCGTGTGCGCGTCGCTCGGCTTGGGGTGCACGCTGCTCCTCCGCGTGCCTGACGCCAAGTCGCTGCCGGGACCAGACATCGACGCCCCGCGCGAGCTACTCCCAACGAGCGGCAACGTGCTGCTTGATCGCCTGGTGGGCGCGCACGTGCGATTAATCACGCCCCGTGACTACGCGGACCGCAACGCGTGCATGGCGCAGGTCGCCGCAGAGTTGAGCGCGCGAGGTGAGACGCCGTACATCATCCCGGAGGGCGGATCCAACGGGCTCGGATCGCTTGGCTATGTGGAGGCGATGCGCGAGGTGAAGGAGCAGCTGGACCTCGGTCTTGGTGGCGGCAAGGTGTATGACGTCGTCGTGCACGCGTGCGGATCGGGCGGCACCGCGGCGGGCGTGGCGCTCGGCGTCGCCGCGTTCGGGGTCGCAGCTACGGTGCGCACGTTCGCGGTCTGTG
>JANYHY010000582.1 GCA_025362165.1 Myxococcales bacterium
TGCCGAGCACAAGACGATCACTACGTACGAGGCCCAGGAGCCGCTAGACGTCGAGCACGCCCGCAAGAAGACGACCCGCCACCCCCGCTGCGGCACGACGTTCCTGGTGATGGTGGTCATCGTCTCGGTGCTGATGTTCACCTTGTTGGGCGCGCTTCTTCCGCCGCTTCAAACGGGAAACAAGCTCACTGACACGCTCGTATTTTTGGCGATCAAACTTCCTTTCATCCCGATCCTCGCGGGCTTCACGTTCGAGCTGCAGCGGGTGTTCGCCAAGTATTGCCTGACGGGTCCGCTCAGCGTGCTCTTGATCCCAGGCTTTCTCGTGCAGGGCATCACCACGGTCGAGCCGGACGACTCGCAGCTCGAGGTCGCGCTCGCCTCATTGCGAGCGACTCTGTTCCGAGAGGACGGCAAGGGCGAAGACGGCCAGAGCGAGGTCGACTTCGAGAACTACGATGCGATCGCCGCTGCAGAAAGACTGCGCCCCGCAGCCTGATCGTCATGCTCCCTCTCGACAGACTCGAACAGCTGCGGCGCAGGTACACGGAACTCGATGATCTGATGTGCCGGCCCGATGTGCTCGGCGATCGCCATCGCTTGGCCAAGCTCAACAAGGAGCGGAGCGAGATCGAGCCCATCGTGCAACACTTTGGTCGCTATCGAGACGTCCTGCGCAAGATCGAAGAGGATCACGCCGCGCTCGCCGACCCGGAGCTCAAAGAGCTCGCCGAGCTGGAAATACCCGAATTGAACCAAGAGCGAAGCTCGCTCGAATCATCGATTCAATTGCTATTGTTGCCGAGCGATCCCAACGACAAGAAGAACACCATCCTGGAGATTCGCTCCGGTGAAGGCGGCGAAGAAGCGGCATTGTTCGCGGCCGATCTATTTCGTATGTATGGTCGCTATGCGGAGACCGTGGGGTGGGGCGTCGAGATCCTCTCTTCCAGTGAGAGCACGACGGGTGGCTACAAAGAGGTCATCGCGCTCGTCACGGGCAAAGACGTGTACTCGCAGCTGCGCTTCGAGGGCGGAGTTCACCGCGTGCAGCGCGTGCCGGCGACCGAGACACAAGGCCGAATTCACACCTCCACCGCCACCGTCGCCGTGTTGCCCGAGGCGGAGGACTTCGACGTCGTGCTGGACGAGAAGGATCTCGAGTTCAGCATCGCAGCGAGCGGCGGTCCAGGCGGGCAGGGCGTCAACACCACCAACAGCGCCGTGCAGATCCTCCACAAGCCGAGCGGCATGATCGTCAAATGCCAAGACGAGCGCTCTCAATTGAAGAACAAGGCGAAAGCTTTGAAGGTTCTCAAATCGCGTTTGTTGGACATCGAGCGCGAGAAGCGTGAGGCCGCGGAGGCCAAAGAGCGCAAGAGCATGGTCTCCACCGGTGAGCGCAGCCAGAAGATCCGCACGTACAACTACCCGCAGAACCGCGTCACCGATCACCGCATCAGGCTCACGCTCAACAAACTCGATCGTGTCGTCGGCGGAGACCTGGCCGATCTCATCAACTCGCTCCGGTCGCACCGCCAAGCGGAGCTGCTTCACGCCGTGGGCGCGGGAGAGGCTCCGAAGGTCCTCGGGGGCGACGATGAAGCCTAAGGCACCGCACGCGAATCGAGAGGCTCTCAGTGTCGCGATGGCGCTCGTGCCGAGTCTGTACTCGCGCAACAAGCTGTTCGGTCTGTTTCGCGATCCGAGTGTGATCCAGGCGCGATCGCGGGCGAGGCTGATTCGCAGCGCTTTTCGCCAACTCTCGACGCTCACCACCGAAGACGTAGCCATCGCGCGCGGCACCTCGTGCATCCTGACGTACGAGGTCCCGAGCCTTCACCTGTCGCGCCGCATCGAGCTGTCGGCGCTCGAGCTCGCGTGTCTCTTGCTCTTGTTGTCGCGCGCGAAGGTGGAGGGCTTCTCGTGCACGGATGAGGAGCGCGCCTCTTTGGATGCAGCGCTCGCCACACTGCCGAGCGCGAGCCGCATGGACGTCAGCTCAGCGAGCTGACCGCGACCTGCGGAGTGTCCGCGACGACCACGCTCTGATCGGTCACGTCATACGCGGCGAGGTCGAACTTGCGCGTTCGCTTGCGGAACTCGAACGTGAAACCAGGCCAAAGCGTGGTGTTTCGGCCGCTCGCGGAGATGTACCAGCTCTTGCACCCCGTGGCCCAAATCGTCTTGGCGAGGCGCGTCTGCATCTCTTCGTTGAACACGCGCTGCGACTCGCGCTTGATCTCGACTGACGAGAGGCGCTTGTCTTTCATCGTACGAAGCGCGTCCATCACGTACGCGATCTGCGACTCGATCATGTAGACCATCGAGTTGTGACCCAAGCCCGTGTTGGGGCCGAAGACGACGAACAGGTTCGGGAAGCCCGAGATGGTCGTGCCGAGATAGGCCTCGGGCGTGCGCTTCCACACCTCGGAGAGCTCAGCGCCACGGCGGCCGCGCACCTCGAACGGCGCCTCGAAGTCGGCGACGTAGAACCCGGTCGCGTAGACGATGGCGTCTAGCTCGTATTTGGTTCCGTCGTTGGTGATGACGCCGTCTTCGACGATGGAAGCGATGCCGTCCGTCACGAGCTCCGTGTTCGGTCGCTGCAGCGCGGGGTAGTAGTCATTGGAGATCAAGACGCGCTTGCAGCCCATGGGATACTTGGGAGTCAACTTTTCGCGTAATGCGATATCGCGTACTTGGGATTGGAGGTGCTTGCGCGCCTGAAACTCGCCCAATTTGCCGATCGTCTGGTTGCCGAGGAACGCGAGGGCGAACGCCTCGTGTCGCGCATAGAGAGCGCCTCGCACGGCCTTCTGCGTCGCAGGGAAGGTGTCGTAGACGGACTGCGCGCGCTCGCCGATCGCGCGATCGTTTCGCGGGATGACCCACGGAGCAGTCCGCTGAAAGACAGTGAGCTTGGCCACGTTGGGCGCGATCGAAGGGACGATCTGGATCGCGCTCGCGCCCGTGCCGATGACCGCGACGCGCTTGCCTTCGAGGGCGTAGTCGTCATCCCACCGCGCGCTGTGGAACGTCTTGCCCTTGAAGCTCGCAGCTCCTTTGATGTCAGGTAGCGAAGGGCGCGTGATGCCGCCGCATGCGGAGACGATCGCGCGCGCGTAGTGGCGTGAGCCGTCTGACGCGACGACCTCCCAGGTGGCCGTGCGCTCGTCCCATGTCGCCTTGACCGCGCCTGCGTTGAAGCGGATGAGCGGGCGGATGCCGTACTTGTCGGCGCAATGATTGAGGTACGCGAGGATCTCGCCCTGCGCCGCGAACGTGCGAGTCCACTTGGGGTTGAGCTCGAACGAGAACGAGTACAAATGTGACTCGATGTCGCAAGCGGCCCCAGGGTAGTGATTGTCTCGCCACGTACCGCCGACGCTGTCGGACCTCTCGAGGACGATGAAGTCCAAGCCGGCTTGCTTCATTCTGATCGCAGAGCCCAAGCCAGAGAAGCCGGTGCCGATGACGATCGCAGAGAGCACATGAGAGCGCGTAGTCATGAGCGGCAGGATGAGCTGCTATTGAACAATAGTCAATAGTGGCGTCGACGCACATTCGTCGCGTCCAAACGCGTCTTTTGCGGCTGAGACGGTGGCAGAAGGACGA
>JANYHY010000634.1 GCA_025362165.1 Myxococcales bacterium
GGTCTGTAACCTGCTCGTCACAAACTCTCAGTAAGGAGGCGAGCATGGGACGTGTGCTGATCGTCGAAGACGAGAAGGACATCCGAGACGTGGTCGCTTTCAACCTGAAGCAGGCCGGTCACGAGGTGTCCACGGCTGGGACCGCGGACGAAGCCTTGCGGCAGGTCCGCGCGAACAAGCCGCACTTGGTGCTCCTTGATGTGATGCTGCCGGACAGGTCGGGCACTGAGGTGTGCAAGACGCTCAAGCAGAACCCAGCCACGAACACGATCCCCATCATCATGCTCACTGCGCGGGGCGAGGAGGTGGATCGCGTCGTCGGCTTCGAGCTCGGCGCGGACGACTACGTCACCAAGCCCTTCAGCATGCGAGAGCTCTTGCTCCGCGTTCAGGCGATGCTTCGCCGCTCGAGCACGGACGTGCAATCCGAAGGCGTCGTCGCGATGGGCTCGCTCAAGATCGATCACGCGGCGCATCGTGTGTGGGTCGAGGCAGAAGAGATCGATCTGACGGCGCTCGAGTTCAAGCTGCTCTGGACGTTCTACCAGCGGAAAAATAGGGTCCAAACGCGCGCGCGATTGCTGGATGACGTGTGGGGCGTCTCTCCCGACATCACGACTCGCACCGTCGACACGCACGTCAAGCGCCTGCGCGAGAAGCTCGGCCCGAAGTGCGACTTCATCGAGACCGTGCGCGGCGTCGGATATCGCTTCACGTCGGCGCCCGAGTCTTGACCACCGAGATCTCCGACTCCATCCCGCCCGATCGGCTCGAGCCCTTGTTGCCCGAGGAGGTCGCCGAGGAGCCGAGGTCGCTCTTCAGGCTCGGGCTGCGCGCCAAGTTGTTCTTGATCTCGCTGGGCGCGATCATGCTCGCGGTCGTGGTCGCGCACACGTACCTCTCGAGCGCGCTCGACCACATCCTCACGGACCGAATCGAGCGTGATCTGTACGTGCGCGCCGAGCTCGCGTCGAGAGAGGCCGCGGACGCGAAGTTCGACTCTCGGGATTTTGCTGCGTGGGACGCGCTCGCGGACGATCTCGGCAAACGCGCTCACGCCCGCGTGACGTTGATTGACAAGTCAGGCGTCGTCGTCGGCGACAGCGAGGTCCCGCTCGATCAGATCGCCAACATGGAGAACCACGGAGGCCGCCCAGAGGTGCAAGGCGCGCTCGGTGTCGGCAAGGGCGTCGCGTCGCGCACGTCGGTCACCGTGCACGAGCGAATGCTCTACGTCGCGGTCCCGTACTCGCACGGCGCCGAGATCGCGGGGGTCGTGCGCGTGGCGCTGCCGCTCGTGGAGGTGGAGAGCGCAGAGTCGGAGCTGAATCGCGCTCTCTTGTGGGGCTCTACGCTCGCGTTCATCGTCGCCGCGATGATGAGCGCCGTGAGCGCGGAGCTCGCCTCGCGCACCGCGCGCAAGCTCACGGACGTCGCGCGCTCCATGGCGAAGGGCGACTTCACCGTCCGCGCGAAGCCCACCGGTCACGACGAGCTCGCGCTGCTCGGTCGCGCTCTCGATCAGCTCGCAGAGAGCCTCTCGCGCACTCTCGCGAAGCTCCGCGCGGAGCGTGATTTCATCGGTCGCATCGTCAACGGGATGCAAGAAGGCGTGCTCCTCACGGACACCGAAGGCAAGGTCGCGCTCGTCAACTCGGCGCTCCGCCAGATGCTGCTCATCGGCGCCAACACGCATGGCAAGGCTCCGCTCGAGGTCGTCGCCAACGAAGAGATCGCGGCTCTCATCCAAGAGGCCCGCGTGAAGGGGCACACCGCGAGCGCCGAGATCGAGCTCTCGGGTCTCAAGCCGCGTCGCTTGCTCGTGCGCGCGGTGCCGTTGGTAGACGAGCCTCACGGCGTGCTCGCGGTGTTCGTGGACGTCACAGAGATCCGCCGTCTCGAGACGCTGCGCCGCGACTTCGTGGCGAACGCTTCGCACGAGCTCCGCACGCCAGTGACGGCGGTGCGCTCCGCGGCCGAGACCCTCCGCGGCGCCGCAGCGAGTGACCCCGAGGCGGCGCTCCACTTCATGGACATCATCGAGCGCAATGCCGAGCGCCTGCAGCTCCTGGTCGAGGACTTGCTCGACCTCTCACGCATCGAGGCGCGTGAGTTTCGCCTCGCCCTCGAGGACGTGGATCTGGTCGCGTTCGTCGATCAGATCCTCGCGCTCTTCCAAGGTCGCTCTGCGAAGAAGCGGATCCGCCTGAAAAATACGGTCCCCGCCGATCTCGTCACCGCCAAGGCGGACCGCCGCGCGCTCGAGCAGATCCTCACGAACCTCGTAGACAACGCGCTCAAGTATTCGCCGGAGGGGGCGGAGATCGTCGTCGGCGCGAGCCGCGAGGCGGGGGTGCTGCGAGTCTTCGTCCGCGACACGGGACCCGGCATCGAGCAGCGTCACCTGCCTCGCTTGTTCGAGCGCTTCTACCGCGTCGACACGGGTCGCTCCCGCGAGCTCGGCGGAACGGGCCTCGGCTTGTCGATCGTCAAGCACCTCGTCGAAGCGCTCGGCGGAATGATCGGCGTCGAGAGCGCCATCGGCAAAGGGACGACGTTCGCGTTCACTCTGCCAATCTGGAAAGAAGAAGTCGCCCCGTCTGCTCCGTGAGTCGCAGTCACACCACGTCGAACGGGTAGCCGCCGTCCGCGTACGCGCGATCGGCGATCGATTTGCGGAGCTCGTCGTCGTTGTCATCGAAGGACGCAACCGTCATGGCGAGCCTATTTTGTGCTGACTTCACGAACATCGTGGTGAGATCCACCTCGCGTCTCGCGCCCTCTTCACCGCTTCGCTCGAGCACGCTCGTCGTGCGCGACAACACACAGGCGATCGCGAATAGCTCGATGGCCATGTCCGCGACGCGTCGTTGCGTGTACTGCATCTCGGCGATGTCCTTGCCGTGCTTGCGCAGGACCTTCTCCGCGCAGCGAGAGAGCTCCGCCGTGTAGTGCTCGAACACGAGCCCGGCCGGTGACAAGAGGGGATGAACGCTCGCCAGCCGCTCGCGACCGAGCGCCGAGCGCGCCTTGCGAATCGCGAAATCGCTCAAGAGGCCGAACCCCTTGATCGGCTCACGCATCGCGCGCGTCACGTCCACGAGGGCCTGCCCAGGACCGGCCATCCCGCTCAGCGCGATGAAGCATCGAAGGATCTCGTTGGTGCCCTCGAAGATGAGGTTCACGCGCGCGTCTCGCAACAAGCGCTCGAACGGCGCCTCTCGCATGAACCCCGCGCCTGCGGCGATCTGCGCCGCTTCATGGGCGACCCGCGAGAGCATCTCGGAGCCGTAGACTTTGCATATGGCGCTCTCTATCGAGTAATCGACCGCGCGCGCGTCGACCATGCTCGTCGCCATGAACGTCATGCTCTCGAGCGCGAATGTGTCCGCGAGCATCACTGCGATCTTGTCCTTCATCAGACCAAATTGTCCGATGGGTCGCCCGAACGCGCGGCGCGATTGACAGCGCTCCACGGACAGCTGAATCAAATGCTTGGCGAGGCCGACGCACCCTGCGGCCAATCCGATGCGTCCGCGGTTGAGCGTGTCCATCGCGACGCCGAACCCGCGGCCAATCTCGCCGAGCACGTTGGCGTCCGGCACGAAAATGGAAGGGAACGTCACCTCTGTGGTCGAGCAGCCGCGGACGCCGAGCTTGGTCTGATTGGGCCCTGTTTTTAGGCCGAACCCGCGTTCGACGATGAACGCTGTGAGCTTCGGCTTGGCGCCGTCGTCGTTCGCTGGCGAGGTGCGCGCGAAGACGACGAACACGTCCGCGATGCCGCCGTTGGTGATCCACGACTTGGCCCCCGACAACAAGAAGCCGCCTTGCGTCGGCTCCGCTCGCGTCTGCACCGCAGAGGCGTCGCTCCCCGCGCCAGGTTCGGAGAGCGCGAACGCAGCGATCTGCTCGCCGCTCGCGAGCTTGGGGAGATACTTGGCAATCTGCGCTTCGGTGCCAAAAGACAATATCCCCTGATAGCCAATCGATTGATGCGCGCCGACCGTGACCGCCAATGAAGAGTCTATGCCCGCGAGCTCCTGAATGACGCGCGCGAACCCTGTAGTGCTCATGGCCTTACCGCCGACCGCAGCAGGCGCGAGCATGCCAAAGACCCCTAAATCGCGCAGCCCCGCGATCACCTCATGGGGGATCTTCTCAGCGCGATCGATCGCCGCCGCGTCCACGTGCTTGGTCGCGAAGCGTCCAATCTGAGTGACGAGTTGATTGACCTCGTCCGCCGCGTGCTCTGGCAATTGCGGATAAGGAAATAGAACGCTGTCGTCAATGATGCCGAAGAACAGCGACTTCATGAACGCGCCCACTAGTCGCGGCCCCTGGCGCGGATTGCTTTCGCGAGCTTCAATTGAGCTTCTCCTTGGGATCCTTGGGTGGCTTGTCCGGGCTCGGTTGCTTCTCTTGTTTTTCTTGCCAGGGATATTTGATTCGCGAGTGGAACATGTTGACGAGCGTGTCCGTCATTCGCGCAGACAGGATGCGCAAATCCTCGAGCGTCAAACCAGACTCGTCCAACTGACCGCTCTTCAGCTTGCCGAAGATCACGCGCTGGATCATCTCGTCGAACTTGGCGCGCTCCGGCGGCTGAATCGTGCGGCTCGCCGCTTCTATCGAGTCCACCAACATCAAGATGGCAGTCTCTTTGGTCTGGGGTTTCATCCCTGGATATCGGAAGAACTCCTCTTTGAGGTTCTTCGGATTGTTGCGCTCTTTGCACTTGTGCCAAAAGTACTCGATGGTCTGAGTGCCATGATGTGTATAGGCGAACTCGACGACGGACTCGGGGATGCTGCCCTCGCGTAGGATCTTCGTGCCCTGGACGACGTGCGCCATGATGGCGTCCGCGGAGACGTCCGGCTCGAGATCCTCGTGCGGAGTCTTCTCGCCGTGCGTGAGGTTCTCGACGAAGTACTTGGGCTGAATCGTCTTGCCGAGGTCGTGGTAGTACGCGCCAACTCGCACGAGCAGCGCGTCCGCGCCGATCGACGCGGCGGCGGCTTCGGCGAGGTTCGCCATCGCGCGCGCGTGCTCCCAAGAGCCGGGCGCCTCCTTGGCCATCTTCTGCAGCAGCGGTTGCTCGAGGTCCGTGAGCTCGATCAGCTTGTCGCGGGAGACCCCGCCGAGCAGTCGCTCGCCGCCGTGACGGAAGAGGTGGGCGATGACCCCCGCGAGCGCGCCTCCGCCGACACAACTCAAGAGCGGCGACTGCATGCCCATACGGACGTCGGCCATCGGCGAGTACGCGCCCTCGAGGATCGACATCGTGGCCGCGTAGATGACAGCGCCGATCACACCAGCGCCGAGGCCCGCCCAGATCATCTGGCGTGGTTGCTTGCGGTTCAAGAAGAGGACGCCCGCTGCGAGCCCGCGCGTGATGAGCACGGTCAGGAGCGGCAGATCGAACAGCAACAGAGACGCCGCCATGAACGCGAGCATGACGTTCACGAGGAACGCCACGCGCCGCTCGAACGCGAGCGAGCACCAGAGAGGCAAGACTGCGAGCGGCATCCAGTGCTCGGGCACCACCGTGAACATCAAGAGCGCCTTGGCGATGAGCACGAGCGCCGCCATGGCTGAAAATAGCCCCAATTGCGTGCGCAAGAGGCGGGTGCGCGAGGGGCCGAAGCGGCGCAGGTATACGCTCGTCAACACGAAGAGCGCGAAGAACAACACGAAGCTCGCGCCGATCCGCTGCTGGCTCGGCGGTCGTCGCGTGGACTCGTAAGCGAACGCGATGCGGTGCGTGTCGTTCTCGTCGTCCAGCACGGTCCCCCGCGGAACGACCACGCGCTGGTGCGAATACGCGAGAGTGGCTGGGCCGTTCTCACGGATGAACGGAGCGTACGGAACACGTAGCGTGATGGGTGTCGGCTTGCCGAACGCGGGGGCCCAAGCGGGGACGAGCGTGTCGATCGACCACGCGAGCGCGAGGATCGCCGACAACAAGGCGCTGACGACGAGAGTGACGGGAGCCGTCGCGCGGACGCGCGTCCTCAACATTGCGGGGACACAAACTAGCCTGAAAACCGGCGCCCTAAACAATCGTCGCAGGGCGCACAGGGAAGAGTTGCCCAAGAGGAGACATGTTGCTACGGCAACAGGAAGCGCCCAGTGCGGTCTTCGGACGGTACGCGGGGCGCGTCCAAGCTCGTCATCGCTGACACTCTCGCGTGCAGCGTGGCGCGCACGTGTGTGAGGTGTCTGGTGAGCGAGCGGTTTGTCTTCGAGAGCGTCTTGGCGAGCGCAGTGGCGCGTCGCGGGGTCGCGCTCATGGGCATCTGCAACGTGACGCCAGACTCCTTCAGCGACGGCGGCGCTCATTTCAGCCGCGAAGCCGCGTGCGCGCATGTGGATCGCTTGATCGCAGAAGGCGCAGATCTCATCGACATCGGCGGAGAGTCCACGCGCCCCGGCAGCAAGCCCGTGTCTGGGCAAGAGCAGATCCGCCGCGTGCGCGAGGTCGTCCGATACGCCAGCCAAAAAACGCTCGTCTCGATCGACACCACCTCCCCAGACGTCGCAGACGCGTGCCTCCGCGCGGGTGCTTGCGTCATCAACGATGTCTCTTGCTTGCGGGATCCGCGCCTCGCGGACGTCGCGGCCGACCACCAAGCGCCGCTCGTGCTCATGCACTCGCGTGAGTCACAAGAGCACATGCCCGGCTTCTCGAAGGAGCCCGAGACGCGGTATCAAGACGTCGTCGCCGAAGTGATTTCGGAGTGGACCAAGGCGGCGGACGAAGCGAAGCGCCGCGGCGTGCGTTCGATCGTGATGGATCCCGGACTCGGCTTCAACAAGAGCGCCAAGCACAGCATGACGCTGCTCGCGAACACCTCTACGGTCGCCGCTGCGGTGGCGGTGCCGGTGCTGATCGGCGCGAGCCGAAAGTCGTTCTTGCAGTCGGTGGATCCGGACGCAGGCCCGAACGACCGAATTGGCGCTTCCGTCTCTGCGGCTGTATTTGCGGCATCTCATGGCGCCAAGCTCGTTCGTGTTCATGACGTGAGAGGCACTCGACAAGCGATTGACTTGTCACGCATGTTGCGAGGCGAACATGCCTGAGGGGCTCCTCCACCTCTTCAAGCCGCGCCCGTGGGGCGACGTCGCGATCGATCTCGTGGACATCGCGGTCGTCACGTACATCATCTACCGCGCGCTGCTCGTGCTCCGCGGGACGCGCGCGATGCAGATGGGCACGGGCCTCGGCGTCTTCTTCGTCATCTATGGTGTGTCTCGATATGCCGGGTTGGTGACGCTCAACAACTTGTTCTCCAAGTTGCTCGAGTCGATCATCCTGGTGGTGGTCGTCGTCTTCCAGAACGACATCCGCCGCGGACTCATGCGCATCGGTTCACGCGCATTTTTCGCCGGTATTTCTCGCCAACAAGAGTCGCGCGTGATCGACGAGGTGGTCGCCGCGGCCACGGAGCTCGCGCGTCACCGCATGGGCGCGCTCATCTGCTTCGAGCAAGAGGCCAACCTGGATGAGTTCGTCGTCGCGCAAGGAACGACCGTGGACGCGACGGTCCAGCGCGAGCTGCTCGTGTCGCTCTTCGTGCCCGAGGGCGTCAACAAACTGCACGACGGCGCGGTCGTCATCCGCAACCTACGCATCGCCAAGGCCGGGGTGTTCTTCCCGATGCCGGACACCAAGGTGCTCGACAAATCGCTCGGCACTCGGCACCGCGCGGCCCTCGGCATCACGGAAGAGACGGACGCGGTCGTCGTGGTCGTCAGCGAAGAGCGCGGCACCATCAGCTTCTGCTTCAACGGCAACATCGTCTCCAACCTCGACGGCGCGTCCTTGCGCCAAGCGCTGCTGGGGCTCTTCGGCCAGCGCGGCCAGAAGCCGAAGAAGAAGATCCAGACCCCTCTCTCCAAGAAGGTCACGCAGACCGGCTCGCACCGGATCGTGGCGCCCGAGCGCACGGTGACGGGTAGTGTCATCCTCACACCTCCGCCCGCCTCCATCCCGCCGCCCGAAGAGAGCGTGCCGCACCTCGTGCGCGCGCCTAAGCCGATGGCTGCGGCCAAGCCCATCGAGACACCGCGTCCGGTCCCCGTGCCGGACTCCTCCAACCAGGAGGACGAATGAGCGACCTCACGCTGACCGAGCGGGCGCGCGCTGCGTTCACCGAGAACTTGAACTTGAAGCTCGTGAGCCTCTTCGGTGCGCTCGTGCTCTACTCACTCGTGCACGGCGCGCAGGACGCGCAGCGAGCGATGAGCGTCGACTTGGTCGTCGTCCTCCCACCAGACACGGCCAATCGCGTGCTCGTGAGCCCGCTTCCGCCGCAGGTCCGCGTGACCCTGCGCTCGTCGCAAGGAAAGCTGGACGCGCTCCGCACGGACGACATCGGCAATTTGCAAGTCGACGTTCACACCGGACAAGACAAGCGCGTCGTGCTCGACAAGACCATGGTCCATGTCCCCGCAGGCGTGACCGTCGAGCAGATCGATCCGCCCACGATCGACTTTCAGTGGGACGACGTGATCCTCCGCGACGTCCCCGTGCAAGTGAGCGTCGTCGGGACACCTGCGCCAGGCTACGTGGTGAAGGGAGTGCCCGCGTCCAACCCGAAGGACGTTCGCGTGCGCGGGCCCAAGAGCGAGCTGTCGACGCTGCAGTTCGCGCGCGCCGAGGCGTTCGACGTGTCGGGCCTCACCGCGGGCAGCTACTCGCATGCGCTCGCGATCGATCACCCAGGCGGCCGCGTCACTTTCGACACGCGGACCGTCAACGTCATGACGGAGATCATGAGCCTCACCGAACGCAACTTCACCAAGCTCGCCGTGGCGGTGACGGGCAAGAGCCACGCGAAGACGACGCCTGGAGAGGTGGACGTGCGTTTGTCATGTCCTCCCGACATCGCCAACGCCCTACGCGAAGAGCAGGTCGTGCCTCGCGTCGAGATCAAGAACCCCGCGGGCAACGGGAGCGAGTCCCTCACGGTCATCGTGGGCGTGGACAAGTGCGAGGCGCACGTGACACCCAATACTGTCATCGTGAAGTGGTGACGGAACCCCCTTGAAATAAGCGCGATCCGACGTTGCTGACTCGACCCTCTCTGGTATGAGAAGCGCTCCCTTTGGCCCTTTGGCCGTTCGCTCTTGGTGGGGTCTCACATGAAGTCGCGCCCATGAATTCCTGGATGTTCGCTCCGCTCATGCTCCTCGCTTGCTCGAGTAATCCGGCGCTGGACAACACCCCACTACCGACGGATGACGCAGGCAACCCGATCCTCCCCGACGGAGCGATCTCGGATGGCACGACGAAGCTCCCCGACGGCGCGGTCGTGAACCCGGACGCTGCTGTCCCGTTCACGCCGACCATGATGGTCCGCATCATCGTGGAGCCCAGCGATGGAGGCGCGGCGGTGGTCGCCGCCATCAAGAGCGCCACCACCAGCGTGCACATGACGATGTATTTGCTGACGTCGACCGAGGTGATCAATGCATTGGTCGCGCAGAAGAAGGCGGGTCGCGACGTGAAGGTCGTGTTGAACCAGAACACCACTGGCTCCACGAATGTGCCTGCATACAACACGCTCAAGTCCGCGGGTGTCGCGGTGACTTGGGCGCCGCCGATCTTCAACTTCACGCACGAGAAGACCTTCATCGTCGACGGCAAAGAGGCCTGGATCATGACGATGAACGCCACGCAGAGCTCGCCAACGGCAAACCGCGAGTACCTCGCGATCGACGACGATCCCGCGGACGTCGCAGAGGCCGAGGGGATCTTCCAGGCGGACTTCGCGAACAAGGGCATCACACCATTCGGCACGCTCGTCGTGTCGCCGACCAACTCGCGCAACGATCTCATCGGGCTCGCGAATCGCGCCAAATCGACGATCGACATCGAGGCCGAGGAGATGAGCGACACCGCGTTCGTTGCTTCGCTCGTCGCAGCCCAAAAGCGGGGCGTGAAGGTGCGCGTGGTGTTGAGCGACGCGCCGCCGCTTCCGACGCAGGGCACCGCGGTCGCGAACCTCAAGGCAGCGGGCGCGGGCGTGGTTCAGCTCTCGAACCCGTACATCCACGCCAAGTCGATGGTCGTGGACGGCACCTACGCGTTCGTCGGTTCGGAGAATTTCAGCGCTGGCTCGCTCGGCTACAATCGAGAGCTCGGCGTCATCTTCGAC
>JANYHY010000659.1 GCA_025362165.1 Myxococcales bacterium
GGCTCGGGCGCGCTGAGAGAGCCCTCTCCGGCGGCGAGCTGCGCGTGGCGGGCGACTGCTCGCTTGACGCGATCCGCCGCTGGGCGACTGGCGCCGGTGAGGCTCGCTATGAGCGTCTCGAACGAGGTCCGCGCGCTCGCGAAGTCAGGAGATGTCGCCCGCGCATCGCGTTGGTCCATGCCGAGGCGCAGGCGCGCGAGGAGCCGCGCCGCAGGCACGCCCTCATAGAGCGCACGAGCGAGCGAGAGATCGCTCACGAGCAACTCAACCTTTTCGTCCGGCTCGAAGTCGAGACCCACGTCGAGTGCGGCCATCTGCCCTGAGAATACCACTCCCAGCGCGACCTACGATCCCGCAGACCAGGACATTCGCAAAAAGCCGCCTTTCGGTCCTTCATTGGAGCCTCGGTGGCGCTACGATGAAAGACATGACGCTCCGCGTATTCACGATCACGGTGAGCGACTCACGCACTCCTGAGACGGACACCGCCGGCGCCAAGCTGAAGGAGGCGGTCGTGAAGGCAGGCTTTCTTCTCGTGCGCCACGTCATCGTCAGGGACGAGGTTCAGCACATCCAAGAGCTGGTGCGCTCCGTGTCGACCGAGAACCTCGCAGACGCCGTTATCCTCTCGGGCGGGACCGGGATCGCGCCACGCGACGTGACGGCCGAGGCGCTCAACACGATCTACGACAAGCGAATCGACGGCTTCGGCGAAGAGTTCCGCCGCAAATCGATCGAGGCGATCGGACCGCGCGGAATGCTCTCAGGCGCGAGCGCGGGCGTCTTCGACGGGTGCGTCATCTTCTCGCTCCCCGGCAGCTCGAAGGCCGCCGCGTTCGGTATGGAGATGATCATCCCCATCCTCGAGCACGCGTGCGAGCAGGCGCTCGGGACGCGGACCTCGCACGGATGACGCTTCAATTGTTGTATTTTGCAGCTGTTCGAGAGCTCATCGGCAAAGACGAAGAGTCCGTGACGGTCCCCACCGACGTCGCGACGATCGGCGCGCTTCGCCGCTGGGTCGAGCGTGAGCGCGAGCCTCTGCGTGGGAGGCTCGGCGCCGTGCGGCTCGCGCGCAACGAGGAGTTCGCCCGTGACGACGATCCGATCGCAGACGGCGACGTGATCGCGCTCATTCCACCGGTCGCGGGCGGCTAGTCACGCGGCCCGACTCCACGCTCGCGAAGGTGTCACCGATACGGCGAGCCTCCGCGAGATCGTGAGTGACCAAGAGGACGGTCGCGCCTGCGGCGTCGCTCTTGATGAGGTCTCCCACGCGCTCACGCGTCGCACGATCGAGCGCTCCCGTCGGCTCGTCGAGCAACAGGAGCCTCGGCTTGCGCGCGAGCGCACGCGCGATGCTCAGCCGCTGGCGCTCTCCTCCGGACAGCACGTCAGACCTGCGGGCGAGCAGCGACGCGAGGTCGAGCGCGCGCACGAGCTCGTCGATTCGTGCGGCATCCGCGAACGGCGTGAGGTGCGCGGAGACGCTCAAATGAGGCCAAATCGCGGGCTCTTGAGGGGCATAGCCAAGACCGCGCGCGTGAGGCTCGAGCCCTCTGAAGTCCGCGCCGTCGAAGGTGACCATCCCCGCGAACGGGTGAAGCCCTGCGATCGCGCGCAGCAAGAGCGTCTTGCCAGCGGCCGACGGACCGGTGATGACCGTCACTCCTGCGGGGACGTCGAGCTCGACCTCGAGCGTGTGAGCGCCAGCGTGTGCTCTGCCGCGAACCACGAGGCTCATGAAGACCTCGAGCGTCGACCCCACACGCCAAGCGCGACGGCGACCGCCGCTGACAGCCCGGTCATCACGAGCGCGAGATGTCCCGCGCGCGCGTCATCGCCAGACTGCAGCGCGACGTAGAGCTCGAGCGGCGCTGTCGACGTGCGGCCCTCCGCGTAGCCGGCGAACGTCCACGTCGCGCCGAACTCGCCGAACGCGCGAATGGCCGTGATGGTCGTCGCGACAGCGAGGGCGGGCATCGCGAGCGGCAGAGTCACGAGGCGAAACGTGGTGAGCCCGCGGAGTCCGTTCGCACGCGCGACCTCGACGAGCGCGCGATCGACCCGCAAGAATGCGGCCTCCGCGCCCTTAGCCATCAACGGCAGCGACACGACCGCAGCGGCGAGCGCGGCGCCCGTCGGGGTGAACACGAGCCGCACGCCGAGCGCGGACTTCAACGGCGCGCCGAGCGCTCCCTCTGCGCCGAAGAGTACGAGCAAGTAGTAACCCGTGACCGAGGGAGGCAACACCAGCGGCACGAGCACGCACGCGTCGAGCACGGCGCGCATTGGCCCGCGAGCGCGAGAGAGCCACCAACCGATCGCTCCCCCCATCGGCACGACGAGCGCGAGCGCGAGCACGGTCACACGCAGCGAGAGCCAGAGCACGTCGCTCACGGCGGCAAGAACCCGTATCGCGCGAGCACGGCCTGACCGTCCGCGCCGCACAAGAGCTTGGCGAACGACTGCGCGTCGGCATTGGCATTCGACGCCTGCACGAGCGGGTAGGCGATGGTCGGCCTCGCGGAGAGGGGAGGCTCGCCCACGACCGTGACGTCTGTTCGGCCGCGCACGTCCGTCGCGTAGACGAAGCCGACATCGGCCTCTCCCTTGGCGACCAGATCGAGCACTTGGCGGACGTTCGCGCCGCGCACGACCTTCGGGGCGATTGTGCGGTAGACGCCGAGCTTCTCCAGCGTGCTCTCCGCGTACGTGCCTGCAGGCACGGATGGTGACAGCCCGAGCGCTACGTGCTCGACGGCCGTTGACGTCGCAATAGTTGACCAGTCAACCAATGCGAGGGCGGGATCTTTGCGGCGGATCATCACGAGCGAGTTCCTGGCCAGCACGCACGAGGGTGACGCGCGCCCTGCCTCGACGAGGCGTCCCGCAGGCGCGTCCGCGGCGCTCGCGAACAGATCCACCTCTGCGCCGCGCTCGATCTGCGTCGCGAGATCTCCGCTCGCTCCAAGCGCCAGGACGATGTGCGTGCCTGGGTGCGCGGCCTCGTACGATCTGGCGAGCTCCTCCATCGGCTCCTTCAGGCTGATGGCCGCCGAGACATGGACCTCCCGCTGTGGCGCAGGCGACTTGCACGCATGGCTCGCCACGGCGATCACGATCGCCCACCTCATGGGTGGTCCGCGTGACAGCGCGCGTCTTGCCAGCCGACCCAGGTTGCGCCGTCGGGTCCGTGCTCGCGCTTCCAGATCGGCACGCGGTGCTTGATCTCGTCGATGAGCTTTCGGCACGCGGCGAACGCTTCACCGCGGTGCACCGAGCTCGCGGCGCACACGACAGCGACGTCGCCGACGTCCAGAGAGCCCGTTCGGTGCGCCACAGCCACGCGCACTCCGTCGAACTCGCCCTCGATCTCCAGGCAGATGCGCTTCATCTCGGCCTTCGCCATCGGGGCGTACGCCTGATACTCGAGGCGCACGACAGGCTTGCCGTCGTTGCTATCGCGCACGCACCCATAGAACACGTCGATCGCTCCGGCGCTCGTCCGAGACACCTGCGCGATCACATGTGCGGCGTCGATCGGCGCGTCGGAGAGATCGATCCACATGCTCGTGGGATTAGCACAGGCTCAGTGCCCGAAGCCGCCGCCGAGCACCGGTCCGATGTAGAACTGCGGCCCTTGCATCATGATCGCGCCGCCGTTCGTCGTGTATTGCGGCGGGAGCCGCGCGTCTGCACGCACGAACAGCGTTGGCGCGAAGTCGACGCGCCAATCGATTCCGATCCAGAGCTTGGCGCCCGGCGCCGGTCCGATTTGGAGCCCGAAGTCTCCCGCCAACGCGGCCGACGTGTAGCCAGGGCTGGGAGCGTTGCCGTCGGAACCGCTGCACTGCACGCCGGGTGGCGGCGAGTTGTTGCTGCACGGGGCTGACTTCACCGCGTCGGAGCTCGGGCCGAGCATTTGGTGCGGGGCGACGCCGAGCGCGACTCCGCCGGTGACGCGAGCGACGCGGTGCTTGCTCGTCGCGCGCGCGCCTACGCCAAGGAACGCGCTGAACATCACGCCGCCGCCCTTGACCTGCTCTGTCCCGCTCGGGTCGACGAAGCTGTCGTTGCGCACGTTGGTTCCCGCCACTCCCACGCCTTCGATTCCGAACCAACCGAACGAGTAACCGAACTGCAGCTTGAAGTGGAGCCCAACGGCGAGCTTCTTATCGAGCGTGAGTTGAGAGCCCACGGGTGGAACATAGCCAGTGCCGAAGCCGAACCAGAACGGGATTGACCATCGACCGTAAAACCCCTTGTAAACAGGCTCGCGGGCGACATTGGCGATCGCGCCGACGAGCGCGATCTCCGCCACAGCGAGCTGACCTTTCTCGACAGTGACCTCGCGCACGGCGTCTGGATAACCGTCGAGAGACACCGTGATGCGGTGGGATCCTGGAGAGACGTCTGCCTCCCATTGCCCCGTGCCGTGGTCGGCGCCATCCATTTGGATCTTGGCATTGGAAGGAGTGACGCTGACGCGCAAGTGTCCACGAGTGGGAGCGGCGTCGAGCACGAGATCGAGCTTCTCTTTGGGAGTGATCTTGACGCTCTGTTTGTCGGAGGCGAAGCGCTCGCTCTTGGCCTCGAGTGTGTGATCGCCAGGTGATAGCTCGCCGCTCCACGGGAGTGGACCCGAGTCCAGACCGTCCACGAAGAGGTGCACGTCTCGACCGCTCTGTTCGTGCACGGAGACGTGACCGGTCGTGATCTCTACTTCCAACTTCACGTCGAGCTGCGCTGTTTGCTCGGAGCCGATGCTCACCTCTTTGTCGAACGTCTCGAATCCAGCCTTCGTCACTTTGATGGTGTGCGTGCCGAGATTGACGCGCTTGGGCTTGTCGAGCGGAGTCGTCCCGAGTGGCCGTCCGTCGAGCGACACGAGAGCGTCTGGTTGTGAGCTCGTGATGGAGATCGTTCCGGTGAGGATCGTGAGCTCGGCCAGCGCGTGCTCGACCGCAGGCTTGTCTGCGCCGAGCTGCGAGCCGTGCACGACGAGGAGCTTGTCGAAGGACTCGTACGCGTCCGCGAAGTGCTTCAGCTCGCGATGGCACTGCGCGATGTTCTTGAGCGCGTTGGGCCGGTTGCTCAGCTTGTACGCGAGCTCGAACTCCGCGAGCGCCTCCACGAACGCCTTCTCTTGATACAGCTTGAGGCCCACGGTGAAGTGCTTGGCCGCCTCGGGCGAAGGCTGCTGGGCGCGCGCGGTCGTCGAAGCGAACAGCGTGCACACCAAGACGAACGTAAGCGCGAAGAGTCCCCTCATGTCAGTGGCCGAATCCTACTCCAAGGGTGGGACCAATGAAGAACTGCGGTCCGTGCAGCATGATCGCGCCGCCGTTGGTCGTGTAGGGCGCGGGGATGCGAGGGTCTGCTTGCACGAAGAGGTCGGGCGGAAAGTCCAGGTACCAGTCCACGCCGATCCAGAGCTTGGCACCAGGAGAGCCGTTGCCGATCAAGATCCCGACGTCACCCGCCATCGCGAACGACGTGTAGCCGGGCTTGGACGCCGTGCTGGGGCTGCCTGAGCACGACGTGCCGGTCGTTGAGCTGCTGTTGTTGTCGCACGGCCCGTATTTGACGGGCTCCTGGGTGAAAATCTGATGCGGGCTAGCGCCAAACGCCAAGCCAGCCGTCAAGCGAAGGATGGGGTGCTTGCTTGTCGCGCGCGCGCCGACTCCGAAAAATCCGCCGCCAAATGCGTAGTCCTCCTTCACTTGCGCGAAGCCGCTCGCATCCTTGAACTGGTCGTTGATGCGACCGCCGAAGGTGAACATGCCGACGCCTTCGATCCCGAACCATCCGAACGAGCGACCCATCTGGAGCTTCATGGCCAGGTTGAAGTAGAACCCCCGCTCAAGCGTCCCTTGCCTTCCTTCTTGAGTATCGGGAGGCACATAGCCAGTGCCGAAGCCGAAGAGGAATGGCGTGGACCAACGCCCGTAAAACCCCTTGTAAACAGGCTCGCGCGCTGCGTTCGAGATCGCGCCGACGAGAGGGATCTCTGCGACCGCGAGCTGACCTCTCTCGACGGTGACCTCGCGCACGGCGTCCGGATAACCCTCGAGCGAGACAGTGATGCGATGTGATCCTGGAGGTACGTCGGCCTCCCATTGACCGGTGCCGTGGTCAGCGCCGTCCATGTCGATCTTGGCGTTGGAAGGAGTGACGCTGATGCGCAGGTGACCGGTGATGGGTGTGGCGTCGAGGACCACGTCGAGCCTCTGCTTGCGCACGACCTTGATGCGAGTCTTGTCTGACGCGAACTTGGAGCCTTTGGCCTCGAGCGTGTGATCACCAGGCTGCACACCTCCGCTCCACGGGAGGGCGCCGACGTCCTGACCGTCGACGAAGAGATGCACATCGCGGCTGCTCTGCTCGCGAACGGAGACTTGACCGTCCGTGACCTCGAGATCGAGCTTCACGTCGAGGACGAGAGCTTGCTCGGAGCCGATGTTGACTTCCTTGTCGAACGTCTCGAAGTCCGTCTTGGTCACCTTGACGGCGTGCGAACCGAGGTTCACGCGCCGGGGCTTGTCGAGCGGTGTTTTGCCGATCTCCTTGCCGTCGATC
>JANYHY010000667.1 GCA_025362165.1 Myxococcales bacterium
GTCGAAGAGGCCCAAAATCGCGACCTGCGGCAGTAGTGTTCAGTGGGCGGCGCAGAGCCAGCGGTCTTCGATGTAGCTGCTGATGTGGTGACCCAAGCGTTCGGCGAGGTTGCGCATCCGCGAGCCAGAGCCTTCCATTCCGGCGCCCACCGTGCCGCGCACGATGATCTCGTCGAGGATGTTGCCACCGCTATCCACCACGTCGACGACGATGTTCATCTCGGCTTTGTGTGACGCGACGTACGCGTAAAAGCCGGGCTCCCACTCGGTCATGAACGCGCGGAGGATGAACGTGTTGTCCGGCGCTGCGCCTTGCGGGAGCGAGATCACGACGTTGTCGCCCTTCACGCGCTCGACGAAGCGCGCGCTCGACTCGACCATGTCTGTCTGAAAGCTGGCTTGCTGGTCCCCGCCCTTTTCGGACATGTATTGCGGAACCGTTTTGTCGCCGACCATGAGCTTGTCATAGTGGATCTCTTCGACCGCGAGCTTGCAGCCCGGCTTCACGAAAGGGTTCGGCGTGGCGAACCTGACGACTTGGTAGGGCTTACCGCACGCGATCGCGAGCGGGGCGAGCATCAGGGCGAGGGCGAGAGCTTTCTTCATGGCGCACAGGGATATTGATACGCGACCCTGATTGCAAGGAGATCAGCCCACGCGGCTCGTCGCGTAGCCGACGAAGAACGGACCCATCTGAGTGATGAACTCGCTCGTCTGTCGCGTCTTGCGCATGGCCTGCACGAGGTGAGAGAGCGGGAACAACTCCTTGCCGATCAGTCCGATGACGAACTCGTTGTCTTTGGCGTCTAGGCCGTGACACGCCAGCCGTACGTCATGGGCGAGGCCCTTCTGTCCGTAGGCCATCCCGATGGCCGCGTGCTCACGCATCATGTGCGACACCTCGATCCCTTCGAGCTTGGCGAACGCGCCGCTGCGACGTAGCGGGTACCAGACGTGCCATGGGCACTCTTGATCAGTCACGCGTTCGATGGGCCGTTGCAACAACGTGTGGTGTAGATCCGGCTCGTGCCCGGTGGAGTAAGTGCGGCCGAGCATCTCGAAGTCGTTGCGCATCGTCGCGCTCGCGAGCGCGCCCTTCTGGAAGATCGGCCGAACTTCGCGGACGAATCGCGCGGGATCTTCACCCCACGTCAAGAGCCCCATCCCACGCGGGTTCGACGCGTCAGCGTAGATGACCGCCGGGATCAAGGCTGCGCGCAGGCCCGTCTCGAGATCGTGCATGGCGTGAGCGACGTCGACCGTGTCGAACACGAGGAGCTGCATGAACAGGCGTCGGTCCATCGCCTGACGAACGCCGTCTTTCTTGCCGCCGTACTCGTTGGTGTCGATGTCTGGGAGTCCCGGCGTGCCTTGCGTCATGAGGCGGGTTTTAGCACCCGTCGAGCTCCACGACGAGCGGCCCATGATCGCTGCTGCCGAACTCTCTTCGAATGATGTGGCTCTTTGCGCGCTGGGCGAGCGACGTGCTCACGAGCGCGTAGTCGATGCGCCAGCCTTGGTTCTTCTCACGCGCTTGGCGCCAGTACGGCCACCACGAGAAGAGCGCGTCGTCGTCTGGTGCGAGCTGGCGACCCACGTCCACGAGGCGCCCCTTGTCCAAGATCGCTTCGAAGATCGCCCGCTCCTCGTCGCGCTGACCGATGATGTTCGGCTTGCGGTGAGTCTTGTGCACGTCGATCTTCGCGCGAGCGATGTTGATGTCGCCGATGATGACGAGCTCGCGCCCTTCTTCGGCGATGGCCTCCACGTACGCGAGCAACCCTTTGAAGAACTCCAGTTTGGCGCCGTAGTCCTTGTTGCCGTTCGGCGCGTACATCGAGACGAACGTGCGACTACCGACGGTGGCTTGCACGACGCGGTTCTCCACGTCGAATGTCGGGTGCGAGAATTTCGGCGACTCGAACGCGCTCCGCTTCAACAAAAGCGCGACTCCCGAGTAACCGCCGAGCCCGTGCCACCGCGCGTGATACTCGGGGAGCGCCATGAGCCCGTAGAGCGTGGTCGGCAGATCTTCGCTCGTGGACTTCGTCTCTTGCAAGCTCAAGACGTCGGGAGACTCTGTCGCGATGAGCTCGAGGATCTGCGCCTCGCGGGCGCGCGCACCGTTTACGTTCCACGAGACGATCTTCACGCGCCCGGAGCTACCGCATCTTCTAGAGGTCCGCTAGCGACAGCCAACGGCCCTCTGCGCTCGGCATGAACGTAGCGGCCCGCGGCCCCGTCACGACGATCTGATCCTCGTACCAGAGCGGCAAGATCCACGAGCGCTC
>JANYHY010000668.1 GCA_025362165.1 Myxococcales bacterium
CTTAACTCACGAAGCTCCAAACTGGCCTGCTCCCAACCTTCCCGTCTTCCCGTCTTCCTGTGAATATTCCGACGTACTAAGATCCGATCGAGATGCCGATTTGTTTGCGCAACTTGCCATAACGATCGGAGACGATGAAGCTCAAGAGATCGTCCATCTTCTCGTGAGCGCGCGCTTTGTCTTCGAGATCGAACACGGCGCTCGCGCTCTTGAGATCGTTGGCGAGCAGGAAGCCAGCGCGTGACGCGGTGCGATCCACGCCGGAGGCCCAGCGTTGCAAGTTGGTGCGGCCGCCCTCCTCGACGAACCGCAAGAAATGGCCCCTCAGCCGATCGATCGCGGCGGGCTCCAAAATAGGCTCGATCGCCTTCGCGATGGGGATGACGAGCTGGCGGACGCGATCGTTGAGCGGCATGCCGGGGTTGCCGATGGAGAGCGCGGCGAGGAAGATCTCTTCCAGGTCTGCGATGCCAGGGATGAGAGCGCGCATGAACTCGTGCTCTCGCTGGTAGGTGAGGTGACGCCCCGCGAGGAACGCGAGCTCGCTCGCCGAGCGCCCCGAGAGCGCCTTCTGTCCGATGCGCGTCGCTGGAGGCATCGCAGGGACGATCTCGACCGTGCCCTCGAAGTCCGGATCCGCGAACAGGGGAGGGGAGCCCATCCCTAGGATGCTCGCAGCCCACGCGAAGCACTTGATCGCTTGGAGCGTGGAAGTAGCGGGATCTTGCCTGCGCGTGGGATCGAGCTTCGGAAGCAGTTTGTCTCGGCGCATCGCCGCGATGCGACCCAGCAGCACCGCTGGGGTGACGACGCTGAAGATCTCACCGACGAGCGACTCCTCATCTGGGTGCAGCAAGAGCCGACCCCACGCGTCGTTGGAGAGCGCAGCCTTCGGGCGGATGAGCGCCGTCTCGCGGTGCTGCGTGTAGAGTGCACGTTCTGGCTCTTCAGCCAAGCCAAGGTAGGTGAGCGCGTGCGCGATGCAGAACGCGCGATCGCCGTCGCCCTGCTTTTGATAGACGCGAAAGAGCGCGTGCAAAGACTCGGCGTCGCGCGCGTCGTGGCGCAGGCGCTTCATGAGCTCGATGGGGTCGTCCTCGACCTCCTTCTTCTGCGGCGCGACGTCCGAGAGATCCACCTCTACCGCGATGTGCGACTGCGCCTCTTCGAGCGCGTTCTGCAGCTCGGCTACCCGCGCCTCCAAGAACGTCACGCGCCGCTGTAGCGCGAGCGTGCGCTGATCGGTCGGCGCGTCCAGCACCGCGATGGATGCGCGAGGTCCAGCTTGGTCCTCGGCGCTCTCGTACATCTCCTTGATGACCACCTGATGGCGCGACTCGTAGGCCGCTTGCAGGGCAACCTCGATGTTGCGCAAGCGCACGCGATCGAGGCCTAGCGACTCAGCCATCTTGTCGAGCTTCTGTCGCTCGTCCGCCGTGATGACGCCGTCCTCGATCACCTCGGCGAACAGCTCCTCGTACATCATCTCGAGCTTGCCCAGCCTGAGGTTGCCCGAGATCTCACCTGGGTTGAACGACGCGCTGTGCTCGAACGACGACTCCGCTGCGGCAGGATTGTTCATCGCGCCGATGGTCGCACAGCCGAGCGCAGGCACAAGGGAGGCTTGTTAGCAGGGTGCCTGGAGCTTGTTAGCTTGCTATCCAATCGCGTTGCCGAACCTGCCCTTCACTTACCCCTCACGCCGCGCGCGCGTAGCGTCCGAGACCATGGCACGCATCCTAGTGGTGGAAGACGAACGCGATCGCGGACGCTGCCGCCTGATCCGCCGCAAAGAAGACGTAGCCATCCGTACGGTGTACAATCCAAGCAGTGGTTCAATCGGAGGCGATCGTCGACGCCGCGGGTGAGACCTTCACACGCTTTACGATCGTCCGTGAGCTTGGGACGCGAAAGGTGAAGGCGCAGCTCGCCCAGGGCTCGTCGCCTGTCGGGGTGGAGCGCTTGGTGCTGGAGCGCTACCAATCGGCGCTCGGGCTGTCTCCGCAACAGCTCGAGGACCTGACGCTCGCCGCACGTCGCTTGATGACGCTGCGCCACCCGAACCTCTGCCTGCTGCGCGACGTCGCGAGGCCGGGCGCCGACCTGCTCGTCGCGAGCGAGTATCTCGAGGGCGTGACGTTTGAAGAGCTCCGAAGGCTGTCCATGGCGAAGGGGCCAATCCCCCTTGAAATAGGGCTCCGCGTCGTCGTTGACGTCCTGGGCGGATTGTCCGCGCTGCACACTCATCACGGCGAGACACTCCTCGCTCATGGCGAAGTGAGCGCGATCAACGTGCTCATCGGACAAGACGGAGTCACTCGCTTGCTGCGCCCGTACCGCGGCGTCTTGGCGTCCGCGCTGGTCGAGCCCGATTCCTTCGGATACGTCGCGCCCGAGGTGTTCAAGGGAAAGCCGGCGGATGTTGCCAGTGATGTGTTCGGCGCAGGTGTCTTGCTCTGGGAGGTGCTCGCGCGGCGCAAGCTCTTCGGAAAGACGACGCGAGAGGCGATGGCCGCTCGCACGGTGAAGATCCCGAAGCCGATCCCGCCCGCTGATGCTGCGTGGGCCGCGCCGCTCGCCAACGTCGTGGAGCGCGCGCTCAATCTCGATCCCGCACAGCGCTACGCGACGGCTGCGGAGATGGCGGCGGCGCTGCGGCTCATCGTGCGTTCGCGCCTCGCGATGCCGCCGAAGGTCGCGGACCTACTCGACCGTGTCGCAGGAGAGACGTTCGCGGCGAGGCGCGCGCGCGACGCGGATCAAACCGACGACGCTGCTCCGCTGTCGAGCAAGAACGTGCGCCCATCGATGCCTCCGGGCGCGGTGAAGGCGCTCGAGACGCTGCGGCCGTCGACCCGCCCGCTCGCCCCCACACCGACGGCGTTCGTGCACGAAGCGCCCACGGTCCCGCGTGCGCCGAACCTGCCGAAGCTCAGCGCATCCGCAGAGGAGTTCGACGAGGTGGAGCCGATCTCGCTCGGAGGCCTGCTCCAAGAAGAGCTGCAGAAGGCGCGACAGGCCCCTCCACCCGCACCGCGTCCACCCTCCATTCGGCCCGTCGCTCCGCCACTCGAGCTCACACCTCCGCTCCCGACAGTCATGGCAGTGCGCGCCGCGCCACCGCCGCCGCCGGTGGTTGCCGAGTCAAGCGTCGTCCAACCGGCCTCGGAGCCTCCTCTCGTCACTCCCGTGGCTTCGTCATTCGTGGGGGGGGACGTTTCACCGCCGCCGGAGCGCAAGCGCCGCTTCATCCCACTTTTGATCGGCTTGGGCATGCTGTGCGCGTTGTTGATCGCCGTCGC
Organism: Myxococcales bacterium; assembly: GCA_025362165.1. Classification (GTDB taxonomy): domain Bacteria; phylum Myxococcota_A; class Polyangia; order Polyangiales; family Polyangiaceae; genus JANYHY01. Next base: position 3,303 of record JANYHY010000668.1, read on the forward strand.
GGGCATCCGCGTGCTCCTCAAGCCGCGGGAGGTCGCGCGCCCCACGCCGACGGTGAGCGCTACCGTGACGGCCGCGCCCCTGACGCTGCCAATGCCGTCTGCGACGCAAGAGACCACGAGCGCGACCACCGTTGACACGCCGCCGCCACCCTCGGCCATCGCACCAATCGATCCGTCGAGCTCGACAACCGCCGACCCGACCGCGGTGGTCACGGCGCCGACGACCACAGGCTCCACAAAGAAGACACCGCGACCCAAGCCGACCTACGATCCCGAAGGCATCTAATGCGCTCCGCCAGCGTCATCTACTCGCTCGCCCTCGCGGTCGTGCTCTCGCAAGCGCCGCTCGCTCACGCGGCGGGCGTCGATCCCGTCGTCGCAACTTCGGTGCAGCGCGACCAGGCTCAATCGATTTACGCACGCGGCAAAGGCAAGTTCGATACAGGCGATTATCCAGGAGCGCTAAAAGAGTTTCAAAACTCATTAGAGATAATTGCCAGTCCGAACACTCGGCTTTATGCGGCGCGATGCCTCGACAAAATGCACCGTTTGGTGGACGCATATGTCGAATACGGGCGCACCGCAATCGAGGCCAAGGAGTACGAGCACGAGGACGGCCGGTATGCCAAAGCGGCAGACGCAGCCGTCGCAGAGCGTAAGCTCTTATTGCCGCGACTCGGCTTTTTGCAATTCAAGATTACGAACGCAAATGACCAAACGAAGTTGACAGTCGGCGGTGAGGAGATTCGTCACGCAGCTTGGGGTGAAGACGTCCCGGTGATGCCTGGCGAGATTGAGGTCGTGCTCGATACTCCCGGCGCTCCGCCCACCAAGTCCAAGATCATCGTCGCGGCGGGCGCTCATGTCCCGCTCCCGCTCGATGCCAACGCGCCCTCCAACGGCGCGGACGTTCTCGTGAGCACCGATCCGGCGGCTCACGCGCAAGGCTCGAACATGAAGTGGACGTTTCCCGCAGCCATCATCTCGGGCGGTGTCGCGGTGGGAGGGCTCGTGACGTTCATCGTCGCGGGTGCGCTGTCGCTCTCGACACACTCGGACTTGGACCAATCGTGTGGGAGCGCGCCGTGCCCGCCGAGCAAGGCGTCCGAGGTGTCCTCGGGAAAGACTCAGCAGACCGTGGCGAACGTCGGCCTCGTGATCACGGCGGTCGGTGCCGTCGCCAGCGGCGTCTTCTTTGCCCTGTATTTCACGCACAAAGACGCGGTGCCCGCCGCTCCTGCGATCGGCATTGTTCTCGGGCCTACCCAATTCGGATTACGCGGTACCTTCTAATCGAGAGTCGGTTTGGGGTTGCCTCGATTGCCACCTTTGTGCATGGTGCGTTCCCCATGCGTCAACATTTGCTCGTCGCGACGGTCGCTCTCTCCGCGTCTCTCTTCGCCAGCGTCGCCGCTGCTGCAGATCCGACGCCGGTCGCTCCCACGCCACCGGTCGCGGCAGACCCCGCAAACCCGACGCCTGCGCCTACGACAGCTCCAGCGACACCGGCGGCAGTTGTTGATGCGCCCGCCGCGAAGCCTGCGACGACGGACACGACACCTCCCCCCGCACTTCCGCCCACGGTCGACGTGCCGAAGAGCGACGGCATGGCCCTCCACATCGAGAGCCCCATTCCTGCGAACCTCGAGCATCGTGCGACGCCAGCGTCTGCTTGGGAGAGCGTGTGCTCGACTCCTTGCGACACTCAGGCAAAGCTCGGTGAGGAATATCGCGTTCTCGGTACGGACGTCGCGCCCTCAGCGCCGTTCATGATCGACGGCGCGAAGACGAACGCGACGCTGAGGGTCTCGCCTGGCAGCATCCGCAAGTCGCGATTGGGTCTTGGGTTCCTCATCGGCGGCGGCGTGCTCGGCGTCGCGAGCATCATCACGCTGATCGCGGGCGGAGTCTTCGACGGCTTCGGCGACGGCGGTGTCGTCTCGCAGACACGCACGGACCTCCTGTTTGCAGGCAGTTTCATGCTCATCGGCGCGCTCGCGACCGGCACTTGGGGCGGCGCGACTTGGTACAACAACAAGACCTCGACCGTGGACGGCGCGCTCGTGACGGGTGGCAAGTCTGAACCGATGCCCGCGCCGAAGACCAGCTTCACGTTCCCCGTCCTGCGCCTTCAGTTCTAACACTACTGCCGCAGGTCGCGATTTTGGGCCTCTTCGAC
>JANYHY010000684.1 GCA_025362165.1 Myxococcales bacterium
CCACACTCTGAACTTCTCATACGCGAGCCCCTGGTACGCATCCGAGAAAAGCGCGTGACCACTGGGCCAAACGTGCGCGTGCGAGAAGCCTTTGTCGATGGTCGCGTCGTCCAGCGTGCGTGTGAATTGGCCCGTACCCCAGTCGTATTGTCGGATGTTCGACCCGGTCGTCATTCCCTCGACAAGGCCATCGCCCCAGGCGGTATAGGTGTTCGAGGATTTGATGCCGGAGTCCACGGGGTGATAGTGGGTGAACACTCGGGGATGGAGTTCATTGACATCTCCGCCAAAAGAACCCCCGCCCCAATCGCTCAACTTCCCTTCAAACTCGCTGTCCGAGATTCCATATACGACCTTGCCGTCGCGGATATCATACTGCCCCATCGTGCAGAGGGGTCCCCACACCGTGGGCGTCAGTTCTGCCAAGCCGGACCGAAGGGCCCCATCGACGTCGCCAACGAGTCGGTATGTAACTCCAACAGTAAACCTAGTGAACATCATTGTGAGGGTACCATCGGGCTGTACCCAAATTGGCGCGACCTGTGAAATAGGCCAGGAGCTATTGGCGGCAGGCCAGTCCTCAACCATCTGCCGACACGAAATTCCCAAGGGGTTCGCGACAGAGTCGCAGCTCTGCCAGGCGATCGGCGACGGCAGTGCCGCCTGGGAGCTAGGGTAGCAAAACGAGCAGGCTAGGTTGTAAGCAGTCTCTTCATACCAGCCGGCAAGCGGGCATGGGATTGGCGCCTCATCCGAAGTGTCCGTGGGTGGATTGACGTCGAGCACGGCGTCTCTCCGTGAATCCACTGAGGCGTCGGTCGGTCTACTAATCCCATCCTCGGTGGCGCAAGCGCTGCATGAGACCACGCCAACCCAGCATAGGGCAGGAGCGAACGCCACCACTCGAGTCACTGGAATATGGCGCACACCGATAGGCTTTCGTGGTCGGATGACTCATCGTCATCCCCGTCGTCCTCCTTGTGCGCATCACCGAAGAACGACGTGCGACGTGCGGTGACGAAAGCAGCGTCCTTCTTCATGATCACCTCCCAAGCAGCCTGCCTGAGGCGCGTACGTGACTCAAGCGCGTTTCGCTGTGTCGGCGGGCGGGCGGTGGACGACTTCGTGCGTCATGAACATCGTCGGAACGCGAAAAAAGCGAGCGGGACATCTTCGCGATCATCTCGACCAACACGAGCAACGTACGACACAGCTGGCCGGTCCTCGTCACGCCCAAGTGAGTCGCGTATGATGTCGGGCTCATGGCGGAGCTCGACACCATGGCTTGCGTGCACGCCGAGCGGTGCGGCGGCTGCCCCATGATCGGTCTCGCGTACGCGGACCAGCTCACTCACAAACGCGGGCGCGTCGTCAACGCGTTGGCGCGCTACCCATCTCTCGCGTTCGTCTACGCAGACCCCGTGATCGAGGCGGACCCCGTCGTTGGCTACCGCACGCGCGCCAAGCTCATCGTCGGGCGCGGCGGAGATCTGGGACTCTACGCGCGTGGCGGCGGGCACGAGGTCGTAGACATCCCGAACTGCCTAGTGCTCTCTCCGCTGCTCTCGCGCGTGACGGCGGTGTTGCGTGCGCGCATCCGCGAGGACGAAGCGAACGGCGGCGCGTTGGCTTCACGCAGCGGAGACGGCAAAGGATTGCGCGCGCTCGATCTGCGAGAGATCCGCGGAGACCGTGAGGGTGTGCTCGTCACGCTCGTCGCCGAGGGCGGCGCGGACATCGAGCGCTACCGGGCCGCTGCACAAGCGATCTGCGACAGCACACCGGACGTGCTCGGGGTCGCGCTCAACCTGCACTTGGGAGACTCTCCGCAGGTCCTCGGCCGAGAGACGATCGTGCTCTGTGGCGTGACCACAGCGGTCGATCGCGTCGGGGATTCGCTCCACATCGCGACGTACGGCTCGTTCGTACAAGCGCACCGCAAACAAGCAGAGCGAGTTCACCGCGCTTTGGAGCACGCGCTCGGCCTACCCACCAAAGGCGCGCGGCTCTCGGTGCTGGACCTGTATGGAGGGTCGGGCGCCATCGCGCTCGCGCTCGCGAAAGAGGGAGCGCGGGTGGAGATGGTCGAGGCTTTCGCGCCGGCCGCCGAGCAAGCGCAGCGCGCTGCCAAGGATCAGAAGCTCGACGTCGTCGCTCGCGCGGGAGACGTCGCTGCGGTGCTGCGCGAGCTCGTAGCCAGCAAAGCGACGTTCGACGCTGCGGTCGTCAATCCGCCGCGCCGCGGGACGAGCCCTGGAGTGCGTGAGCTGTTGGCGCGCCTGGATTTACCCTGCATCGCGTATGTCTCGTGCGATCCCGAGACGCTCGCGCGTGATCTCGATCACTTCGCCCGCCTCGGTTACCTCGCCACATCGCTGCGGCCGCTCGACATGATCCCGCTCACCGACGAGGTCGAGTCCGTCGCGATCCTCCGCAAGGCGCCGCCCTCTCGCCCGCCAGTCTTGTTCGAGGACGAGGACCTCATCGTCGCGATGAAGTCTCCACACGAGCCCACCGCGCCGCAGGGTGAATACAAGAGCTCCCTGTTCGCGCGCGTCCGAACGATCCCTGGCGGGGAGCGCGCCGTGCCCATCCAACGCCTCGACGTCGGCACCAGCGGAGTCGTGGTGTTCGCGCGAAGCCCCGAGATCGCCGCGCGGTGGACTCCTGCGGTCGAAGCCGCTGAGGCGCGCGCGATCTACGTGGCGTGCGTGCGCGGCGTGACGCCAGCGAAGGGAACGATCACGCGCGATCTGCGCGAGGACGGCAAGGTGTATCCCACGCGAACTCGCTACCGGCGCCTCGCGGTGGTGTCGGGACACAGCGTCGTCCGCGTCATCCCCGAGCAGACTCGAACACACCAAGTGCGTCGCCACTTCTCGGCGATTGGTCACCCAGTGCTTGGCGACGATCGCTACGGTCACGCGCCGACGAACCGATTCTTCGAGGAGAAGAGCGGCCTCGATCGAACGTTCCTGCACTGCGTGCGCGTGGAGCTCACCAACCCGTCCACGGGCGCTCGCTTGATCGTGGAGGCGCCGCTGCCCGGTGATCTGCGCATGGTGCTCGAGCGTGTGAGCGGACAGTCGGCGCTCAAGTTTCTCGATCAGAAGCAAGCTCTCGGACACGCCGGAGTGTCGAGCCTGCCGCCCCCACCCGACTCGAGCCACTCGAGAGGGAGCGTCTTGGACATCGACGGCAGGAGCTCTTCGTTGCCATCCGGCAGCGAAGCAGACGAGGACTAACCCCACGCGACATTCTTCCGGCCTGAGGCTCACTCGCGACCATGTGCCTTCCCCACGACCGTGGGGAGTTGGAGGGGGCTGGCACCACGAATCGCTATTCGCTAATGCGATATTGTCCAAGCGGGACGCGCAGCCCCCACCCGCTCCCACGGTCGTGTGGGAGAAGGCTCTCGATCGAACGAGCGAGCAATTCAGTTGGCACCTGAGATGTTCGGAAACAGTGCGATGCGCGGTAGGCTGTCCTGTGCGTTGGAGATGGCTCAGCACTGCGCTCATGCTCGTTCTCGTCGGGTGTGATGGGGATGGCTGCAACGGCGGGCCGGATGGACCGGCGACGAAGTTCTGCCAAGAGGCGATCGCACGCGCGCAAGCGAAGGATGGCGGTATGGGGAGTGTCCCGCCATGTGAGCAGTGCTGCGTCCAAGAGGTGCACTACAAGGGCAACATGGAGAACGGGCTCTGCGTCTGCCGTTGACACGGCGATAGCTGCGCGGCTTGGCGAGGGTCGTGGCACAATCGCGAGTAATGCACACGGGGGACGTCGTCGCAGAGCGCTTCGAGGTCGA
>JANYHY010000714.1 GCA_025362165.1 Myxococcales bacterium
TGGCGGCGCAGACGCAGCCGATTCGTCTCCCCACGCGCCGAGCGTCGACGCCGCGCTCTCGGACGCGAGCACGGAGCCCGCCAACACTGGCTTCGCGTTCGGCTTGCGCGCTGGAGTCTCTCTCCCCGTGGGTCGTGTCAGCTCGCTCCCCATCCGCGACGTCATCGTGAGCTCGATCCCTTTCACCGTAGACGTCGGCTACTTCATCACGGCGCATTTGTACGTGGGCGTGTTCGGCGCGTTCGCGCTCGCCACTTCGTCATCAGCGGGCACGACCACCTGTCCCAGCAACGCGGATTGTACGGCGCGCAGATGGCGGCTCGGCGCGCTCGCCGCATGGCACTTTCGTCCGAGCTCCGTCGTCGATCCGCACGTCGGGCTCGGCGTCGCGTACGACCTCGTGAACCTCTCCGCTTCGGACAGCGTCACGGGCAGCGTGGTCGAGAGCTCGGCGCTGCAGGGGCTCGAGTTCCTCGACCTGCACATGGGTATCGACATTCGTCCGAAATCCTATTGGGGCTTCGGGCCCACCGTTGACGCATCCATGGGCACCTACGCGAGCGGCTGGAATCTGCACGGCTGGTTGGGCGGTGGACTCCGAATATTTTCGGTTTTGTAGCCTCCAACACTCGACGAAAATTGGGCCTGGCGAAGCCAATCCGCTCCTTAGCTGTTGCTCGATCCGGATGTCAGACTCCGATGCCACTCGCGCGCGCCCAGTCGAGCAGCTGCGCGTTCTCCCAATGGCGAGTCAGAAAGGCGGTCTTCGACTCTTCGCTCCTCATCCGGTTGACTCGCTCGAGCAGCCGCGCGTGTGCAGACGCGACCGCTGCGCGAGCCTCTCCGACGCGCCCCGACGCTTGGAGCGCGCGCGCATACACGAGGCGAATGAAGGACTCCGGGCCGGCGGTCATGGTGGCCGCAGTGCACACGTCGTAAGCGCGGCTCGCGGCTTCCATCGCGACATCGAACGTCTTCGCCTTCATGTTCACATAGGCGAACGTGGCGAGCGCAAACGCCCCAAGCTCCGTGGTCGCCGGGACGAGCTCCGAAGCAAGTTTGGCGTGCACGAGCGATGCGTCGAGCTCGCCGAGGCGAAGCAGCGTTAGCGCCAAGGTCGCGCGCGTCGCCGCTTCCATCCGCTTGTCGCCTTGCTTCTGGTGATCGGCCAGCGCACGCTCGCCGACGTCGCGCGCTTCGGGGTAGCGCCCCATCCACTCGAGCGTTGCGGCCAGATCCGTTCGCGCGGTCGCGCTGACGCCGGGGAGGCCGAGTCGCTCTGCAGACGCCAAGACCTCGCGTAGGCTGGCCTCCGCCTCTTGAAGGTGGCCGACGAGAGCGCGCGCGAAGGCCGCGTTCGCCCGCATCATGAGCTCGGAGCGCACGTTGCCAACGATCACGTGGTTGTCTGCGGCGCGATCGAAATGCTCGACCTGCGCCTCGAGGTCGTCGTCCGTGGCAGCGAAGAACGCCCAGAAAGCGTGGACCACCGCGCGCGTCGCGGGGTCCGCGCCCTCGAGAGCGCGCTGGTCGACGAGCAGACGAATCACTCGCGACGCGTACTGTCGGTCGCCCATGAACAGCGCGCACACTCCAGCGCTCGCGGCGAGGCTCTTCAACGCTGCGGTCGACAGATCTTCGGAGAAAATTTTCCAAGCGAGCGCCAGATGTTGCTTGGCGGTTTCATGAGCGCCGCGCTTGACCTCCACGAGCGCGATGGAGGAGAGCGCTCTGCAGTACGCGTCGCTCCCTTCATGCGCCAAGCGCATCACCTCGAGCCCTGCCTCGACGCCAGCGTCGTTGCCGCCTCGCCAGCGCTCGGCCTCCACGATCGTCAACCACAGTTCGCACGCAGACGGGGATGCGGCGCCGCGCGCGAGCCCACGCCGCGCGAGCTCGACGGCCTGCGCGAAGTCGCTCGACTGGACCATCTGCACCGCCGCGCGCGCGTAAGCCTCGGCCGCTTTGTCGATGTCGCCGCCGAGCTCGAAGTGCGACGCGAGCACTCCTGGATCGCGCTCGCCCATCGACTGTAGCCAAGTCGCAGCGGTGTAGTGCGCCACCTTGCGATCATCTGCGACGAGCGTCGCGTACGCTGCGTCGCGCACGAGCGCGTGCCTGAACGCGTACTCCACTTCGTTGGCGAAGCGACCCAGGCGTCGAGCAGTCACGACCTCCCGCTCGACGAGCACATCGAGCCACTCGGTGACGGCAGAGTGCTCGACGTCTCCCAAGATCGCGATCACGCCAGCCGCCCAGAAGAACTGGCCGAACACGCTCGCTGCGCGCAAGAGTCGGCGCGCCTCCGGCTCGAAGCTCTCGAGGCGCGATTCGACGACTGCGAGCACTGTGTCCGGGAGCTGATCGGCCTTGCCCTCCGAGACGGCTCGCACCAGCTCCTCCAAGAAGAACGCGTTGCCGTGCGCGAGCGTCACCATGCGGTCGACGATCGCTTGCGGTGTCTCTGGGGGCAGCACGGCGCGCACGAGCCGCTCACTGGCCTTGCGGGAGAGCTCCTCCAGCTTGACCTCTTGCACGCGGCGCTCTGACCAGAGGTTTGGCACTTGGGTCTTGAGCACGGGTCGCGCGAAGGCAACGACCATCAGCGGGAGCTCGTCCGCCGAACTCAGCGCCGCGTCGACGAGGCGCAGCGTCGCGGCGTCGCCCCAGTGCGGATCTTCGAGCACCAACACGACAGGCCTCACACGGGCCTCCGCCGCGATGAAATCGCAGAAAGCGCGACGGAGCTGATCGCCCATCAACATGCGATCACGACGCGCGGCGAACAGCGCGGGGGCTTCCTCCTCATCGAGGGGCGCCCCGACGAGCTCGGACACGAACGACACGACGCGCTCGATCTCTGCGGGGCTCGTCTCCTTGGCGTCGAGCATCGCCGTTCGCACGCGCTCTCGTACGCGTGATTGGCGG
>JANYHY010000740.1 GCA_025362165.1 Myxococcales bacterium
CGACGATTCCCGACGACGGGATCGCGCCGGTATCGGCGAAACCGCCCCGCTCCTGACTAGGGTTTGATGGTGATGCCTATGACTAGAATCCCGCCTTCGTAGGTCTGGCCGGCGACGAAGAACGTCTCGTTCGGCGAAGCCGTGACCTCGAGCAGCTTGAGGAATGCGTCGCCCGTTCCAGAAGGCTGGTTGATGGCGGCGGCGACCTTGTACCGACCGTCTGTGGTGATGTCCTGCAGCGTGACTTGCAGCACGCGCTTGTTCACCATCGTGTAGTCGGTGGGCTTGAGCTTCTCGAGCACGAGCGACTTGCGATCCAGCAGCTTGTACGTGTTGTAGGCGCTGAAAGGCGGCTTCTTGAGCTGCGGCAGGTTGCCAATTTGAGGATCGATCGAGCCTGCGCCCGCGGTCTGCGTGGCATGCAGGACCATGACCTCAGCGCCGACCGAAGTGGGCGCCGAAGCGAGCGGAATCGGCGGCTGCGCGATCGCGACAGGGATCGCGCCCAAGCCGACAACCGACAGACCAGCACCAACGACTGCGATAGCTAAGAGACGACGACGATTCATCATGGCGTTTGAGCTCCCGGGGCGGGCTCGTCGATCCATACCACCACGCTCGAAGACGCGTTCGCGTTGTCTGCGTTCGGGGACACGTAAAAGACGGACACTGGCTTGCGCGTATCGAGACTGTCGACCTGTACTCCGTGCGTCTCGTTCACGACCAACGGCGCGGACGGATTGAGCGCCACCGGATTCGCCGCCGCAGTGAACGTCGGCATTGGAGCGGTACTAGTCGGTGTCACTGCGACTGGCGCCTGAAGCGACGCGTCCGGCGACGAGTTTGACTGGGAGTAGATCCACGCGCCAGCTGCGAGCGCGCCCAACGTGGCCACGACCGCGAAAGCCCTGACTCGCGACTGCTTGGCCAGCCGGGCCCGATCCAGCTCGTTCGGCGAGAGCTTCGCCATCACGGCGAGCGTGACGTCGATCTTCGGCGCTGACTCACCCGTCGGCTGCGTCGCGCGTACAGCATCACCGAGCGCACGCATCGAGAGGATCAGCTCTTTGGCGTCTGCGTTCGACGCGATCAGCGCCTCAATCTCTGCCTTGCGGACTTCGTCTTCGAGCTCACCATCGAGATGAGCCATCACATCGAGCACGTCTTGGTCGGCGAGCGAGCTCATGACTCCTCTTTCTCCGCGGCTTCGGCATCCCGCGCGGGACGAAGCTGCCCCACCTGCTCGATGTAGCAGTCGCAAAGCGCGCGCTGGAGCTTCTGTCTGGCGTGAAACAAGCGACTCATGATCGTTCCCTTGGATACTCCCATCGCCTGAGCCATTTCTTCGTAGCTCAGGCCTTCGACCTCACGCATCAAGATCACACCCCGGTGGTACGGCGGCAGCGCTTCGAGCGCTTCCTTCAGTCGAGCGGCGATCTCGGTGCGACGTACGACGTCTGCCGGATCGCTGCCGTCCACGCGGCTTAGGAAAGGAAAGTTGGCGAGGTTGGCGTTCTCCGAGTCGATCCGCGCCTCGTCGAGATCTTGGACTTGCCGTCCAGGTTTTCGAATCAGATCGATGCTCAAGTTGGTGATGATCCGGTAGAGCCAGGTAAAAAAGCTCGATCCGCCTTGGAACGATCCGAGGCTCTTGTAGACCCTCAGAAACGCGTCTTGCACGAGCTCGCGCGCGTCGTTCTCGTCTCTGACCAACCCGAGCGCGATCGAGAACGCTCTTTGTTGGTGTCGCTCCACCAAGCGACGAAATGCCTCTTTGTCTCCCGCTTGCGCTCGCGCGATGAACGCTTTGTCCTCCTCGGCCTCGCGCGCCCTTGCTTCCTTGTTCGACGCGCCGCCGCCGGCCTTATTCAGGGTTTTCGCCGCGCGCGTGTGCACGGACTCCCCTTTGTCGGGACGCTTCATCGGGCGATCCTCCGACGGCGGGGCGCTGTCCCGATCCGGGCTCGACATGGGGCCACCCTATCACGCTGAGCTGCGCTCAGTGCTTCGGGGCCGTATCCGGGAGCTGGCCGAGCGTGACCTTTTGGTCGAAGAGCTTTCCGCCGCGGTTCACGCGAAGTGTGACGGTCTTGCCGACGCCGGTCGTCGACGCGAGCCACTGAAGGAGTGTTCCGTGGTCGATGGGCGTGTTGTCGAAAGTGATGATGACATCCCCTTGAGCGAGCCCAGCCTTGTCTGCGGCGCCACCGGGGCTGACGTACTCGAGGACCACGCCGTTGTCGTCCGTCAGCTTGAGCGCCGTCTTCTCGTCCGCGGCGAGCTCGCGCACGTCGCGAATGCGCACGCCTAGAGCGCTGCGCGTGATGTGCCCGTCGCGGAGCAGCATCGGAAGCAGCTGCTTGACCATGTTGATCGGGATCGCGAACCCGATGCCTTGCGCCCCACCGCCGCGGATCGCCGAGTTGATGCCGACGACCTCACCCTTCAGGTCCAGCAGCGGACCGCCCGAGTTTCCCGGGTTGATCGATGCGTCCGTCTGGATGAAGTTGTAATAGCCGCTCGGATCGAGCGGAACGTCCTCTTTGGTGCGGCCCTTCGCGCTGACGATGCCCGCGGACACCGTGTGCTCGAGCCCGAACGGGTTGCCAATCGCGAGGACCCAATCGCCGACATCGATGCTGTCCGAGTCTCCAAGCGCGAGCGGCGAGATCGGGGTCTTGAGGTCGATCTTCACGACGGCCATGTCAGTGGGCGCGTCGCGGCCGAGGATTCTACCGGGCAACTCGGTGCCGTCCGTGAGCTTGACCATGATCGTGGTCGCGTCCGCGACGACGTGGTTGTTGGTGAGAATCGTGCCGTCTTTGTCGATGATGAAGCCCGTGCCCAATCCAGAGGTCGAGCGCTTGCGCGTGCGTCCGCTGAACGTCGACTTCTCCGTCTCTTCACCCACGGTGAAGATCGTGACGACGCTAGGATTCGCGGCCTTCGCGATCGGCGCAAAGCTCATGGGCCGCATCGGGACGTCGAGAGCAACCGGCGCGCTTGGACTCGTCGAAGCCGACACGCTCGCGACAGGCACCGCGCCCGAAGGAATGTCGCTCGGACCTGTGTCTTTCGCCTTGCCGCACGCCACCAAAAGCACAGCCGCGAATGCGACAGCCTTGAGGCTCATTTGGCCGCTTTCGAGAGCTCCACGTAGCGCATGCGCAGCTCGTAGAGTGCGTGTGTGAGGAGCCTCTCCTCGTCCCCGGTGAGGTTGCCCTTCGTCTTCACCTCGAGCACGCCGAGCAAGTCGATGTTCTGCTTGGCCATCGGCAGGTTTTTCTCGATCCTGCCGTCGTCGGGGTGCGGAGCTTCCCCCATCTGCATCAGCGCAGAGTGATGCAGCGACAGGATGAAGGTCGCGAAGTCGATCGTGACAAGGGCGTCTTCCTTCGTCGCCACGTTCAGCCTCTTTCAGCTCGAGGAGTCGTCGCGTCCGCCCAGCGCGGGCTGCGGGATCGTCACTGCGTCTACCTGGTCCGCCATGTCCGGGAGTTGACCGAGGAACTTCTCCACGTCCTTCTCGGTGAGCGAGCCCGCCGTCAGGTTGCGGTCGCGGACACGAATGTCGAGGTCCCAGGGATTGAACTTGTTGCTCATGGTGCGGGTCCATGTAGCACGGCTCGCGGAAGAAAGGAGTGTCTTGCACCTTGTTGCAACAGCCCACCCCGACGGCCTGTTCCTCATGCGATTGAGTCTTCGGCGGCCGCACCCACCCTACGAGTGGCAGCATCTTAGCGGCATGATCGACCTCTACGCCTGGCCCACACCCAACGCGTTCAAGATCTCCATCTTCCTCGAGGAGACGGCGGTCCCCTACCGGATCATTCCGGTCAACATCGGCAAGGGCGAGCAGTTCACGCCTGAGTTCCTGAAAATCAGCCCGAACAACCGCATGCCCGCGATCGTCGACCCAAACGGCCCCGACGGCCAGCCCATCAGCGTGTTCGAGTCGGGCGCAATCCTCGTGTACCTCGGCGACAAATTAGGCCAGTTTTTCCCGAAGGAGACCCGCGCGCGCGCCAAGGTCCTCGAGTGGCTCTTCTGGCAAATGTCAGGGGTAGGACCGATGTTCGGACAGGTCGGTCACTTCACGCGATACGCACCCGAGAAGATCCCCTACGCGATCGATCGCTACACCAACGAGGCCAAGCGACTCGTGGGCGTCTTGAATCGGCGCTTGGGCGAAACCGACTACGTAGCCGGCGAGTACTCCATCGCAGACATGGCCATTTACCCATGGGTCAAGCTGATCAACACCGCCTACACGGGCATCGGGGACGCGGATTTCCCTCACGTCAAGCGGTGGCTCGACCAGATGACGGCGCGGCCAGCGGTAGAGAAGGGCATGGCCATCCTCGAGGACCAACGCGTTCGGCGCCCGCTGAGCGCAGAAGAGCAGGACAACCTCTTCGGCAAGAAACAGTTCGCACCCAAAGAGTGAATCGGCGCGCATCCAACACGTCCAAGCTTGATCAGGAGACTTTCGCCATGAAATCCCGCCGAATTGCCGTCTTTGTTGGGCTGGCCACTCTCGCTATCGCTGGGCTCGCAGACGCCAAGCTCGCCCGCGTGACGACCGAGGCCGCAAAAGCGCACTTTCACGCCTCCGGTCCCGCTGGGATGTCGATCGACGGAAGCACCACGGATGTGAGCGTCGCCGATGACGGGACCAGTGTGAAGGTCGTCGTCGCGCTCGGAAGCCTCACGACAGGCATCGCTCTCCGCGACGATCACACGCGAAACAAATACATCGAGGTCAGCAAGTATCCGAACGCGACGCTCACCGTAGCGCGCTCCGCCCTCAAGTTCCCCGCAGACGGCGGGAGCACCTCCGGGGACGCGCAAGGCACGATGAACATCCACGGCAAAGACAAAGCCGTCACCTTCCACTATACGGCCGCGAAGAAGGGCACCGCGATCACCATCGTCGGCAACGCCCCGCTCGACATCACCGACTTCGGCATCAACGTGCCCAGCTATCTCGGCGTCACCGTTAAAAAAGACATCACAGTCGACGTCTCCTTCGTCGCCACCGACTGATCTCGAAGCGACTGATCTCGAAGCGACTGATCTCGAAGCGACTGATCTCGAAGCGGACAGCCGACCCGAGCCGACCCGCGCCCACCCGCTGTCATTCTGAGGCTGCGCAGCGGC
>JANYHY010000758.1 GCA_025362165.1 Myxococcales bacterium
GTCGCCCAGGCACGTCGGGGCACGCGTCCTCGTCGTCGAAGACGGCGTCGTGATCGCGGTCGCCGCGCCCTTGCGGCGCCTCGCCGAGCCCCAACGAGATCCCGGCAGCGAGAATGTTCGCGTCGCCTGACGATGGGCCAGTCCCGAGTTGGAAGATGTGCAAGTAGCCAAAGTACGGGCCAACATCCAAGCGTCCACTGCCCACGCGAAACTCCCAGCCGACGTGCGCGTCCAACGCAGGTCGAAAGAGATCACCAGTCGCTTCGAGGCCGCCGTTGGCGTCGAGCCACAACCCTCCAGGGTGCCCAGCAAACGGCCGCAAACGGATACCCGCCATCGCGCCAAACCCGAAGCCAACGCTCTTTGCCGCGAGGCCACTCTCCGGCGACGAGCCCACCGAGAGCGCCGTGGCCGAGAGCTCCAGCTGGATGCCTAGCGGTTTGGCGAGTGTGACCTCAGCAGACGCGGCCAGCTGCCCGCCGGGACCAAATTCGCCGTGCTGCGGAGAGCCTACTGGGTAAGCTCCGCCTATTTCGCCGTGAAGGCGCGGCTCCGCGTAGGCAGGACGCGGCACTGACACCAGCGCGATCGCTACTCCCACTACGCAAAACCCAGAAATGATCCCTGCCCTCTCCACGATCTCACATCGTAGCTCCTCACGAAGCTAGACCCAACTTTGCCGCTGGAGCTTCCATGATCGGCGCCTTGGTAGGGCAGCCTACCAACCGCGACATGGTCAGAGAAAGCCAGTCTTGAGCGCTTGCATCCGCGCGTTACGTTGTCGTGTAGCAAATCGCATAGAACGCCGCGCCAGTGCCGAGCTTGAACCCTGCGTGTTATCGTGGCCCGGTGGCGCCGCATGACCCGAAATGGCTCCGCACGTTGACGTTCGGCACGAGCGCTACGCTGCGTGGTTCCTCTCAAGTACAACTGCGTCCGCTCGATCCGAACGACTCCTCTCCTCCTTCGACTGCGCCTCTCACCGAACCTCTCAATCGATATGCCCTGAAGGACGAACTAGGGCGCGGCGGGATGGGACTGGTGACGGCTGCCGACGATCTCGATACGGGTCGCACGGTGGCCATGAAGACCCTGCATGCTGGCCTGGGCGCGGACCCTGCCGACGTGCAGCGCTTCCTGGACGAGGCTCGCATTACCAGTCAACTCGAGCACCCTGGGGTCGTCCCAGTCTACGACCTAGGCGCGCTCACGGATGGGCAACCGTTCTACACGATGAGGATCGTCAAGCGCAGATCTCTCCGCGACGTGCTGGACGACCCAGCCTTGCGCAAAGAGTGGTCACTGGTTCGACTGTCGGCAGTCCTCATGCAGGTGTGTCACGCGATGGGCTATGCGCACGTGCGCGGCGTCGTGCATCGCGATCTCAAACCGGACAACATCCTGCTTGGGAGCTATGGAGAGGTGTATGTCGCCGACTGGGGAATCGCTGCGATCATCAGCGCGGGCGAGACGAAAGCCGCAATCGGCGAGCTTTGGGGCACCCCTGGCTACATGTCTCCCGAGCAAGTGCGAGGTGAGGCGCTCGATCATCGCAGCGATCTGTTCGCGCTCGGTGTCATCCTCCACGAGTTGCTGACCGGCGCGGTGCCATTCGAGGCTGAAAGCATGCTCGGCGTGTTGACTGCGACCATGACACAAGAACCCGTGCGGCCCAGTCAGCGGGCGCGCGGATGCCCGTTGGTGTTGGAAGACCTGTGCCTGCGACTCCTGGTCAAAGCACCGAGTGATCGCCCAGCCTCCTGTGAGGCCGTGGCGGCGGAGATCGAGGAGTTTCTAGAAGGCGCAAAGGAGAGGTCGCGCAAACAACAGGAAGCCCAGAGACTGGTGGTAGCCGCGCAGGCAGAAGTAGAACGCCACTCTGCGCTCTTGGGTGAGCGACAGCGCCTCTCGGCAGAAGCCAAGCAACTCCTCCGTGAGGTCAAACCCTGGGAGCCGATTGACCGCAAGCGCCCAGGCTGGACACTCGAGGACGCAGCCAAGGCGGCTGACGCAGACCAAGCCCGAGCGATGGCCTCCGCGGTCGAGTTCTACACCCAGGCTCTGGGATACAATCCCAACTCCGCTGAAGCGCGCGCAGGTCTAGCTGACGTGTACTGGGCGCGCGCACGTCAAGCAGAAGAAGATAGAGACCACGCGGAGAGTGTGTATTACGAGTCGCTGGTCTTGCAGCATGATGACGGGCGCTACGCGGCGATCCTGTCATCATGTGCCTGGATTTCGCTGCAATCCGACCCTCCCGGCGCTGAAGTGATTGCGTGTCGATGGTCCGCGCGTGACCGAGTGCTCGTGGCCGAGGGAGTTCGCTCACTCGGGAGCTCTCCCTTGTCGCGCGTCGAGCTCGAACCTGGAAGTTGGCTCCTCATCGTGCGATGCCCCGGTCGGCGCGACACCAGACTTCCCGTCATGTGCAGGCGCGGCGAACACCAGACACTGCAGGTCGATCTCTACGCCAACGCGGACATCGGCGATGGCTTCGTCTACGTCCCCAACGGACCTTGCGTTCTCGGTGGAGACCCTGAAGCCTACCAGTCACTTCCCAGGCACGAGGTCATCGTAGGAAGTTTTTCCATCTCTCGATTCCCAGTCACGTTCGCCGACTACCTAGTGTTCATCAATGAACTCTCGTCGATTGATCCCGCGATGGCGGTCAAACGACTCCCTCAGGACGACACCGGAGAAGGCGTGCTTGCGGTGAAGGACTCGCAAGGCACGTGGGTGCCGCGCTACGATCGCATCGTCGAGGGAGAGGAGGCGCGCAGATTCTGCCCTCCTGAAGCCATTGGCGCACTTCCGATCATGTGCATCGACTGGTTCGATGCCACGGCCTACTGCCGTTGGCTGGGCAAAAGGCGGAACGCCCAGTACCGACTTCCTACTGAATGGGAATGGGAAAAGAGCGCACGCGGTGTCGACGGTCGCGCGTTTCCATGGGGAAATGCCTTCGATCCGTCATTTTGCAAAATGAGAGACTCGCGCCCAGGCTTTGGTCAAGCGGAGCCGATCGGAAGCTTTGCAGTCGACGAGAGTCCCTACGGTGTGCGCGATCTGGCTGGGGGAATGACTGACTGGGTGGCAGACATCGAAGGCGAGCTGGGCGCTGAGCAAGCTCTCGCGAGCGCCGAGCCGACCCTAGGCTCTCCGCGCGACACGGCTGGGTTTCGCATGTCGCGCGGCGGTTCGTGGGGCACTGCAGAATATCCGTGCCACTCCGCGTCGCGCATTCGCGCGTTTGCGACCAAGCGCGGAACGGGTCTGGGCTTCCGAGTCGTCAAGACGATGTAGCTCGGCAGGACTGTGCCGACACGTTCGTGTTGTCCGCCCGATGCTCACGCGCTCTTCGTTCGCCTTCGCACAAGACGGCGACGTATACGCGTACGAGAGTCATCTCGATTCCCTCAGCGTCCGCCGAATGCTTCATGGCGAGTGCTTGCGTCAGCTCCAACCAAGCGCACGCAAACGATCACGCGCACGCCCGGTGTCGACCCCGAGGTGCTCGAAGCCGCGCGCGATCACGTCCGAGAAGGCTTCTTTGTAGAGGCGCGCGATCGTCGTCGTCGCCAGGTACGCATACCGCTCCTGTGCTGGGTCGTCGTCTTCCGGCCTCGCCTCGGCTGGAGCCATCGCCGCGCGCATCGTACGCTCCACCAAATCTGGCAGATGGCGCGACAGCTCACCGAGCGTCTTGTCGTTCGCGCGCTCGGCCAGATATGCCCAACCGACCTTGCCGTGATCGATCTCGTCTTCGAGCAACGACGACACGACGGCGCGGGCGACTGGGTGCGTGGCGCGCGCCAGCAGCTCCGTCATGCACACGCCGGTGAAGGTCTCGCTCAAGCAGCACATCTCGACGACGTGCAACAGCGCTCGCGTCGCGGCGTCTTCACCTGGATGCATCGGCACGGTCGGCGTGCCTTTGTAGCGTGTCGGCGCAAATGATTGATGGGTCAAGCATGCGCTCATTCGGGCGCAGATCTCGGCGTGGCGCACTTCGTCGTTCGCAGCGTGCGTCATGAGCGACAGCACGACGGACTCGCAGCCCACCTCGGCGAGCTCGTGCGCGATCAGCGTGAACGCTCCGACAGCCAAGTGCTCTTGCTTGGCGCGATGCCCCCACGATCGAGCGACCTTCGCGTCCAACGAGCCGTCCGCACGCGCGTCCTTCTGGAGCGCTTCCCAATCGATGGTCTTCATCGGCCATCGTTGTTCGCGTCAGTGATCGGCGCGTCGCTGGTGTCCGCGCCCGAGTCCGTGGGCGGGACATAGTTGTCGAATTTGTTCGCATCAGGACCTTCGGACGGAAAATGCACATCAGCCGCCGCATCGCCTGCGGACGTGTCTGAGCTCCCGCAACCCACTACTGCACTGCCTCCCACGACCAGGCCGATTCCACCAACGACGATCACTCGGAACATGCGCGTGGTGTCCATCAACCGCCTTCTTTCTTCGCGTCGAGGACGCTGGTGTCCTGTACGCCTGCGTCGATCTGCACAGGTAGCTCGGACGGAAACGACGTGTCGGCAGAGTCTGCGGATGCATCTTTGCCTGGCGCGCCGAGCTCGCTCGGAAATCCCGCGTCGTTGCTCGCTACCGTGGATCCACCGCATGCTCCGACGAGCGCTATCCCGCCGATGACGATCACGCGAAACATGCGAGCGTTGTCCATGCCTCATCCTAGCATGCGGCATTGAGTACCGTCACCGCGGCCAGCTCGGTGACGGCACCGCGCAAGACCACCCGTTTCCGACTCGTGTGTTGTTGCCGTAAGACTGGGCCTGGCTGCGGCGAGCCTGGTCTTCCTGAGGTATCGCTGGTCAGCGCTCGCACTCACCGTTGGGGTCGCGCGAATAGATCTCAGTAGCCCCGCGACCGCAGCGCCGATCCCGGCCGGAAATACCGCCATCACGACGTGGAGCGCGACGAAACTCGGCGCAATGCGCGCAAAGGGCGCGAGCAAGTATGGCAATAGAGGGGCCTGCGGATAGAAGAAGTCGCGATAGGGGACGTGACCACGCCCCACGAGCTCAGCGGCCGTCGCGTAATACCCTCATCGGTATCCGAGGGCTTCACCGCGCCAACGATCGCCATCCCAACGAACACGACCGCGAAGACCCACACCTCGAACCGATGGCGTTGGATCCAATCGAGTGGGCTCCTCTTGCATGGCCTTTGGCAAGCAAACCTCACCGCAAGGCCAAAGGCTACAACGCCGTGCGGGGGCTCGCCTGATCTGGCTTGCAAGCAGGAGCAGAGGCCATTGCGCCGTTGGTCGCGCTGAACGTATCCTCGGTCCAATGCGGGTATCGAGGGCAAAGGCATTCATCGGACTGGCGTTCGCTCCAAGGGGCTCGCGGTAGATGGCAACTTCGTCTATTGGGCGAACGGCGGCGGCGGTACCGTGTGGCGTGTACCCACCAGCGGTGGAGCGCCATTGATGCTCGCGTCGGGATATTCGAGCTTGTCGTGGATCGCCGTGGACGACAAATCGGTCTACTTCGCTGTGTCTGACGTGCAACCGAAGGGCTCCGTCTACCGCGTCGCGAAATGACCGCTCCACTCGCTGGCCTGTGTGTGAGAAGCGGCCAGGCACCGCGGGTCTGCATTGCGGCGGCGCGCTCGGTTGTTTAGAACGGTCGGATGTCGATGACGGTCCAACGCGCGCAAGAGAGCGCGGGTGAGCTCGCCTGGCGATTTGGCGCTGCGACGTTGCCCATCAACTCGCAGTTGATCGTCGGCGCTGATGAGTGCGTGGTGATGCAGACCGGCGGCGCTGTATTGGGCGTCATCACCTCGGGCACTCACTGGATTCACCCGCAACCGTTCCCGTTCCTCGAGCCATCCATCGTCGGTGCAAACATCAACGCGGAGCTCTGGTTCGTCAAAACTGTCGCCGTTCGCGGGCTCAAGTTCGGCGGGCAAGTCGGCTTCATCACGGAGCCCGTCTCACGGATCGGCTGCAATCTGCGCGCTTCCGGCGACTTCTCCATCATCGCCAACAATCCAATCGCCGTCGTTGTCACGCTGCTCAGCAGCGGAGCAACGGACTCGACGCCGCTCATACAATGGTCCGCGAGTTTGTTGCTGCACGAGCTGAAAGACATCGTCACCATGGCCACAGAGGTCGAGCGGGTCAGCTTCCTCAAGCCAGACATGCTCCGCCGAGTCTCGGAGTTGTTACCCGAGCGCTTAGATTCGCTCGCACAGGCGGGCCTACAGCTCGGAGAGCTTGGCGCCATCTCACTGTCGGTCTCCGACGAGGATCAGGCAGCGCTGAAGTCCGCCGCCCTGAAG
>JANYHY010000780.1 GCA_025362165.1 Myxococcales bacterium
GGTGCCGAGGGCGATGAGGAGACCGATCTTGTTCATGGCTCACCAAGTGTAGGGTTCACGTCTTCGGGCGCTACTTCATCTAGAGAGACGAAGGAGCTTCGCGTTTGATTCAAGGCCTAGGAATAGGGCGCGGTGGTCGGGCGAACGTGGAGATGGTGGTGGGAGATGCAGACGCAGCAGCATCGGGTCGGCCCGCGTCCACGATAGGCACCGAAGCGTCTGTCGCTACGGGCAGTGATGAGGCTGTGCTCACGGAGGGCATTTTCACGTAGATTTCGAGCCGCGGCGCGATCGTCGAGGTCCCGCGCGGGTCAATGTTGGTCGCGTCGGAGGCTAGTGCAAACGCCATTCCGGTCTGGTTGGTAGCGTCGGCGACCACTGCCAAGCCTTGATCGCGCGGGTCGTGACGCGGCCACTGCGCGACGAGATCCACGACTTTCAGCCTCACGACGGAGCGCTGCGTCACGTAGGTCGCCGGCGATCGTGTGTCCTCGACGTGAGGCTGGAGCGCCCACGAGATGGATCGCGCGTCCCAGGGATCGGTGATCCGGGCCGCATGCAGAGCGATCGGCGGATTCGGATCGCTGTCGACTTCATCCGAGCGATTCAACAACAGGTACGCCTCCACGACCTCCGAGTCGCTGGGCAGCGGCACCGAGAACCTCAAGAACAACCGCGCGTCTGTGTCCTTGCCTAGCGTCACGATGTGCGGAGTGCCGACGCCTGGGGGATCGCCGGGCCGCAAATAGGCCATCTCCGTCGGCTCTGCCATCAAGCGCACGACGCCCTCTCCAAGCACCGCGGGCTTGCTGGAGGCGTTGGTGCTGACGCAACGTCCAGCAACGCATGCCTCGTTCGCGCCGCAGTCGCCGACGCTCATGCACACGCGCGGCCGTATCGCGCACGCGACCACGACGACGGTGCCCACGGCGACGAGCAACGGCCAGTGCCGCAGCGAGAGTATGGGCTGTAAAATGGACCGATTGCGCAACGGTCGCGAGGATAGATCCAAAAGACTCGTTATGCTTCGTTTCTTCGGAGCTTCGTGGAAGACTCGCCCACAACCGCGCATGGAGACCTCTCCGCTGCTGAAAGTCGAAGACCTCGTCGTGAGCTTCCGCACGGACGCGGGCTACGTGCGGGCGGTGGACGGCGCGAGCTTCGAGGTCGGCGAAGGCGCCACAGTCGGGATCGTCGGGGAGAGCGGCTGCGGCAAATCCGTAGCGTCGCTCTCGATCATGCGGCTGATCCCCTCGCCGCCCGGGAAGGTAGAGAGCGGGAAAATTACTTTCAAAGGAAGAGATCTGCTCACCCTACACGATCGCGAGATGCGCAAGGTTCGCGGCAACGAGATCTCCATGATCTTCCAAGAGCCGATGACGAGCTTGAACCCTGTTTACACGGTCGGAACGCAGATCATGGAGGCGATCCAGCTGCACCAGGACAAGAACCGAAGAGAGGTGCGCGCACACGCCATCGACATGATGAGGATGGTCGGCATCGCTTCGCCTGAAACGAACGTGGACGCCTACCCCCATCAGCTCTCTGGCGGCATGCGCCAGCGCGTGATGATCGCGATGGCGCTCGCGTGCGAGCCGAAGCTGCTCATCGCGGACGAACCTACCACCGCGCTCGACGTCACCATCCAGGCGCAGATCCTCGAGCTCTTGCGCAAGCTGCAGGACAAGCTCGGCATGAGCATCATCTTCATCACCCACGACCTTGGCGTGATCGCGGAGACCGCGAAAGACGTCGTCGTGATGTACGCGGGCCGCGTGATCGAGCGCGGCGCAGTCGGCGAGATCTTCGCCGCGCCCAAGCACCCCTACACGAAGGGACTGCTCGCGAGCATCCCGCGCGTGAGACCGTCCGCGGACGGCAAGCGTCACCGCCTGCCGACGATCGAGGGAATGGTGCCGGACCTCGCGTCGTTGCCTGCAGGCTGTCGCTTCGCCGATCGGTGCTCGATGCGCCAAGATCGCTGCACCGCGACCGATCCGATGCTGCGCGAGATCTTGCCCAATCATTTCTCGCGCTGCGTCCGCGCAGAGGAGGTCTCGTGACCAGCGAAGCGCCGCCAGCGACGTCCACGACGGGAGCCAAGTCGCGCACGCTCGTGGCGACAGAGAAGCTCACGAAGTATTTCCCAATTCGCGAAGGCTGGTTCGGCAAGCCGACGAAGTTCGTGCGCGCGGTCGAAGAGGTGAGCCTGCGCGTGCGTCGAGGCGAGACGCTCGGCCTCGTCGGCGAGAGCGGCTGCGGCAAGAGCACGCTCGGCCGATGCATCCTTCGCCTCGTCGAGCCGACGTTCGGTCGTGTGGTGTTCGACGGACAAGATCTGTTGCCGATGAGCGCCTCGCAGCTGCGACCCATCCGCCGGCGCATGCAGATCATCTTCCAAGACCCTTATTCAAGCCTCAATCCGCGCATGAACGTGCGGCAGATCGTCGGCGAGGCGATCGACATCCACAAGCTCGCAGAGACGCGCAGCGACGCTGACGCGATGGTCGCCGATCTCTTGAAGAAGGTGGGACTGCGGCCCGAGCACATGGAGCGCTACCCCCACGAGTTCTCCGGTGGGCAGCGTCAGCGTATCGGGATCGCGCGCGCGCTCGCGGTGCAGCCGGACTTCATCGTGTGCGACGAGCCGATCAGCGCGCTCGACGTCTCCATCCAAGCGCAGATCGTCAACCTGCTCGTCGATC
>JANYHY010000801.1 GCA_025362165.1 Myxococcales bacterium
GTGCTGTTGCTGATGTTGGCGCGCGCGAGCTCGGTGAGCACGAAGCTCTTGTCGAAAGGAGCGTTGTAAGCGGCGGGGATGCGCCCCTTCATCACGGCGACGATCTCGTGCGCGATCTTCGCGAACGCGGGGGCGTCCTTCACGTCGTCGTCGCTGATGCCGTGGATCTCGCGCGACTGCGCCGGGATCAACATCCCCGGATGGATCATCCAGTTGTGCCGCTCGATGACCTCGCCGCCGCGGCCGATCACCACACCGAGCTCGATCACGCGATCAACCGAAGCGTCCGTGCCGGTGGTCTCCACGTCGATCAACGCGATCTCGTACTCGCGCCAAGGCGCGTCCTGCGCGAAGCCCTCCGCCACGCCGCGGATGACCGTCTTGAGCAGGTGCGCGATGCCGGCGTAGTGGCGCCCCGTGGGGAAGCAACCGCACGCGTCGAGCGAAGCCCTCACTTCTTACCAGAGTCGATCAGCGGCTTTCCGCCTGCGTCCACCACCTGCGCGACGCTCGTGGTCGGCGCGGGAGTGTTGGCGACACCGATCATCTGCAGCTCGAGAGAGACCCACTCCTCGAATGACTGCACGCGCTCGTAGAGTCGCCCGTTGATGTAAATCGTCGGTGTTCCAGCCACTTTTAGATCGTCAGCAAGCTTACGATCCGCGGCGATGCGATCGGTCGCGACCTGGCTCTGCATGTCAGAGCGGAACTTCACGATGTCGATGCCGAGCTCGCGCGCGTAGTTCTCGAAGTCGGTCTGGTCGTATTTGTCCGGGTTGGCGAACAGGCGGTGGTGCATCTCCCAGAACCGGCCCTGTTGCCACGCGGCGATCGCGGCGCGCGCGCAGGGCTCAGCGTGTGCGTGACCCGAGAGGGGGAAGAACTTGTAGACGAAGCGCACCGTGTCTTTGTGTTCCTGGACGAGCTGGTCCAGTAGCGGCGCGGTCGCTTGACAGTGCGGGCACTCGAAGTCGGCGAACTCGATCACGACGATCGCCGCGCCGGACGGTCCGAGCGACGGCGAGTCTCCCGGAGCGACGTTCTTCACTTTGTCCGCGTCGAAGCGGTTGTGAAAGCTCTGCTCGACCATGTCGCGCGTCGCGCCGTCGCGCACGCCCTTCAAGATCATCTTCGCCGCGGGCAGACACTTGCCACACGTGCGGTGCTCGCGGATGCATTGCGCGATCGGCACTGGAGTGTCCGCGCAAGGGGCGAGGAGCTCGGAGACGTACTGCGACCACTCCTTCTTCTCGCGTGTCGTGAGCGAGCTCGTGTCCACCTCTGCGAGGTTCACGTCCGCCACTGGCGCCGGATCCTTGGTCACCTCGCCGCTCGACTGCCCGTGACACGTGGAGCCACCAGAGAACAGCCCGAAACCGATGAGGACCCATGCTTTCGCGGACGACATGCTGATCGGCACCGGAGCCTAGGCGAGCCTCGCGACCGGCTCAAGTGCTAGCGACGAGAGCACCATGCACCAAGCATGAGGCCCCGGCGGACCAGGCGACTCCTCGAAGACCGCGAAGCCGAGCGAGCGATAGAGCTTCACGTTGAGAAGCAAGAGAGTCTCCAAGTACGCCGGTGTGTCGAGCCCCTCGAGCTTGGGCCGGAGCAACGACTTGCCCACGCCGTGCCCTTGGTGCTTCGGATCCACGCCGAGGTAGAAGATGTATCGATGACGGCGATCCATCGCGCGCGCGTGCACGTCGTCGAGCCGTGCCCCGAACCTCGCCAAGCGCACGACCGCACCGGGGCCGAGACGAAACGGCGAGCCGTACATGCCGGCGCGGATCATCCCGAGCGTCGACAGTGTGTACCGCGCGGGCACGTCCATCGAGAGGAGCACTCCTTTGATGGGATCTCCGATCGCCGTCACCTCGCCGTGTGCGTTGATCGTGTAGTCGATAAAGCGCCGCGATAGCCAGGTGAGCGCCGGGACGCGATCTCCTTCACCCAGCACGTAGGCGAACCCCGGATCATTGGCGAACGCACGGCCCAGCACGGCGGCCGCGAGATCGAGCTCTCTCGGATCAGTCAGAGCGCGCATGAGACCCTGCAGGAGTATCACTGCCCCGGTCGTGATGCCGACTTGTGCAGTCGTGCGAGTGGTGGGTCGCACCACTAGGAAAGTCGCGGGAGCGACTTTCGGGGCTGCGAAGCCGAAGGTGGGGCGAAGCCCCAGAGATCGTCTACCGGTGTGACTGCGAAGCAGTAGGCGCATCGCGCCGCAATCCGACTTGGGTCTACCCAAGTTGGATTCACACCGGTAGGGTGCCCGCACCGTGCGCAGTATCGTCTGCCGCTACCCCAATCAAGCAGAGCTGAGACGTGTCAGCGAGAGCGCTGATCACGAGCTCGCGGTGCCCGAGGGTGAGATCGTCGCCGATGGCGAGTGGGTGCTGGCGATCGTCGAGGTCGGCAAAGGTCCTCCCGCACTACGACGAGCGACGGCGGCAGCGGCGCGCGCGGTGGTGCATGGAGGTGGGCTCGCGTTCTTGCTGTTCGAGCCGCGCGATTGGTCGCGCCTCGCGGAGCTTGCCAAGTTGCAAGGCACTCAGGCACCCGACGACGTGAGCCCCACGACCGATCGCAGCCCCAGCTCGCGGCGCGGTCGTGCTTCGAGCTTGCCAAAGCAGTTGGTCGCCGCTCCTCCGAACGCGCGCGTGCTGTTGGTGGATGACGACGAGGGCATCCGCGACGTCGTTGGAGCGATGCTCGAAGCGGTGGGTCTCGTCGTCAGCAGCGTCGCGTCGGGCGAGCAAGCGCAGGACAAGCTCGCGATCGACACGTTCCAGTTGGTCGTGCTCGACTGGACGCTCCCAGGAATCGGCGGTCTCGAGCTGTGCCGTGAGATCCGCAAAAACGAGCGCTCGCGTGAGGTGCCGACCCTATTTCTCACGGCGAACGCTTCGTCCAAGGACGTCGTCGCCGCGTTCGCCGCTGGCGCGGATGACTATGTGGTCAAGCCATTCAGAGCGCCGGAGCTCGGCGCGCGCATCTTTGGCTTGCTCCGCCGCACGCGGGCCGCGGCGACATGAGCATGCCGTCTTCGCCGGAGCGATCGCCGAGAGGCGCGCGTCACGTCATCGCGGTCGGCGGTGGTCGAGGAGGCGTCGGCAAGAGTCTCATCGCAGGTAGTCTCGCGATCTACTTCGCGCAGCTCGGAAAATCCGTCGTGCTCGCGGACGGAGACTCGACCGACGGAAACCTGCACGCGCACTTCGGGCTCGGCGCGGCCAAGATCGAGCCGAGCCTCGATCGCAACGCGCACACGGCGATCGAAGAGGCGCTCGTGCAGACGCTCGTCCCCGGGCTCTCGTTGTTGCCCGCTCCGCACGACTCGATCGAGCGCGTGACGATGCAACGCACTGGGCGCAAGGCGCGTTGGCTCGCGCGGCTGCGGGCGCTGCCGGCCGAGTACGTCATCATCGACGTCGGTCCAGGTCATGGCCCGTTTCAGCTCGACGTGCTCGAGAACGCGGACATGGCCATCGTCGTCAGCATCCCCGAGCCTCCCGCGATCGAGGCGACGTACCGCTTCGCGCGCGCCTCGTTCTTGCGCCGTTTGAGGCGCAGCGTGCACCGCGACAGGCTGCGCTCGGCCTTGATCGAGCGAGCGCTCCGAGAGAGTGGCGCGCTGCCTGCGCCGATCGAGCTCGTGCGAACGCTCTCGAAAATGGATCGCCTGCTCGCGGAGGCCGCGTGGGCTGAGGCGCGCAGGCTGCCGCTTTATCTCGTCGTGAACCAGACGCGCGTGCGAAGCGACCTGGAGGTCGGCAACCAGATGAGCGCGCTCGCGTCGCGTCACTACGGCATCCCGCTCGAGGAGCTGGGTCACGTCGAGCAGGACGACACCGTATGGCTCTCGGTACGACGCAACCGGCCGCTGCTCGTCGACAGCCCCGCGTCGAAGGCAGCCCGCAACATCGAACGCATCGCGCGTCGCGTGCTCGCATTGCTCACAACCGTCGAGAGTCGCTCGGCGCCGCCCGCGCCGCTGAATTTAGGCCAACCATCACTCTATGACGTCCTCTCTGTGTCTCGCGCCGCGACCGACGAGGACATCCGGCGTGCGTTCAAGAAGCAACGCGAGATCTACGCCCCCGGAGGACTGGCGACCTCGTCGCTGCTCAGCGAACCGATGCGACTGGCAGAGCTCGCGCGCGTCGACGAGGCGCACGACACGCTGCTCGACCCAGTTCGACGTCGCGCGCACGATCTCTCGATGTTCCCCGACGAGGTGGATGAGCCCAAGCCGGCGGTGCGCCCTCTGCGGCCCGCGCTCGCGGCCGAGCAGCTCATGTTGCAAGCGGAGCTCGCGCGAGAGATCGGGCCTGACACCGAGTTCACCGGCGCGCTCATGCGCAAAGTGCGTGAGTCACAGGGCATCGATCTGGCGGAGATCGCGGCGCACACGAAGATCTCGCGCTCGCACTTGGTGTCGATCGAAGAGGAGAATTTTGCGTCGCTGCCCGCGGTCGTCTACGTGCGCGGCTTCGTGACGGAGTTCGCGAAATTTCTCAGGCTCGACGCGGCGCAGGTTCAGCGCAGTTACCTGCGACGTATGCGAGAGCGCGCGACCGATGCCGACGGCGACTGATCACACGAGGCCTAGAGCGGACGCGCCCTTCGGCGTCGCGCTGTTCTTCCTGGCGCTGCTGCCGCGGTTGTACGTCGCGACTCGCTTCGCCGCGGAGCCCGTGTGGGATGGGCACTACTACGACTTCGGCGCGCGTCGCCTCGCCGCGGGGCTTGGCTACTCCGATGATGTGCAGGTCAACGGCGTCTTGGAATGGCATCCGTGGTGTCACTACCCAGTCGGCTACAGCGCGTTCCTCGGGGGCTTGTACCGCGTATTCGGAGCGGACCTGCGTGTCGCGGCCGTGGGAGACGCGGTCACTGGAGCGCTGCTCGCTGTAGTGACGTGGCTACTCGCGCGTGAGGCCCTCCGAATCGTAAGCCGACTCATGCACCCTACCGGCGTTTTTATCACCGTGCTCGTATGCGTCGGCATGTAACCCGGGAGCTGACACTACCGCCCTCACTCCCTCAGCCTTCTGCTGCCGGGCGAGCGCCGC
>JANYHY010000193.1 GCA_025362165.1 Myxococcales bacterium
GATCGCGACATGCACGCAGCTCGCCTTCGTTTGAGACGCCGCGCTTCTCGAAGCGGGCGGTCCCTTGATGCTCGCCGCCCTTCGAACTCTGGAGCGGCCGCTCGCCCTCGCGGCACGCAGGCGCGGTAACCGTCCGGGAAAGGGAGCCGGCGCGAATCGGCGCGATGCGGTGGCTGGCCGGCGAGCGTGCCGGTGGGGTCGGGGGGGTGCGAGAGGGGATCAGCCGCGAGCAGCCACGGTCAGCGTTCCGGGCGCAGCGAAAGGGGTGCCGGTCCTCGCGACGGTGAAGCCGGCACCAAAAGTTTCCTTCCACCGATGGGGGAGCAGCTCTGCGATCCGATCCTTGGGATGGTCTTGGATCCGGAGCAGGATGTCGGTGAGATAGACTTGGGGGTTGATATCGTGCCGCTCGCACGTGGCGATCAGCGAGTAGAGAATTGCGAAGCGCCGCCCGGCGCGGTCGTTGCCGAAGAAGAGCGAATTTTTTCTCAGCAGCGCGATGATCCTCAACGCCGCCTCAGAGGCATTGTTGTGGATCGGGATGAGCGGGTCATGGAGAAAAGCGATGAGGCGCGGCCACTGGTTTTTCATGTAGCGGAGCGCCTCGCCCATGGGGCTCTTTGGCTCGAAGAGCGGCGCGCTCTTGTCCCTCCACACGAGTAGGCGTTCGAGCACTGGCGTGCTCCGCCTTCGGCGTAACTCGAAATGCTCGTGCGTGCCGACGA
The DNA here is from genome assembly GCA_025362165.1 of Myxococcales bacterium. Lineage (GTDB taxonomy): Bacteria > Myxococcota_A > Polyangia > Polyangiales > Polyangiaceae > JANYHY01. The sequence goes on from JANYHY010000193.1 coordinate 726, forward strand.
TGTTCTTGCGCTGCGCTTTGCGCTCCACCATGAAAAGGTCGAGGATGATGTCGAGCCCAGCCCGCGCTTCGGGCGCGGTTGCGAGCGCGTCAAAAAGATGACGCCTCGCGTGGCTCCAACATCCTGTGCGCTCGCGCCCGTCGACGTCGGTGACGACGTTGTAGCCCGTGTAGCCGTCGATCGTGAGTGAGCCGCTCGTGCCTCCGAGGACCTCCTTCGGGGTGTCGCCGCTGCGCGAAGGGCTAAAAACGTAGGCCGTGTGGAACTTCGACAGAAACGTCCACACGAAGGAGCGGCCGATGCGGGTCTGCGTGCGGACGCTCGTCTCGTCGGCTTGCACGTGGGGATCGGTGCGGACCTCGGTGAGCGCAGCTTTCCAGAGCGGCTCGCAGAGGTCGGCCGCAGAGAGGACCAGATCGTTCATCGTGCTGCGGGAGATCGGGACGCCAGCGCGCCGCATCGCCTTCTCGACGCGGTAGATCGGCGTCGAGTCGGCGCACTTGTCGACCGCCAGCTTCGCCAGGAATGCCGGGCCGTACGAGCATCCCTCCTTGACGCGACGAGGTGCGGGACCCCGCGCGTAGTGGAGCTTGCACGGGCAGCGGCCGACCTCGACGAGGTGGGCGCGTCTTTCGATGCGCCCGGGGATCCACTCGTACTCGATGGACCTGTCGCCCTGACCGATCGGCTTGATCTCGTCCTTGCAGTGCGGACATCGCCGCTCGTCGTCGGGCACCCGGTGCACTACGACCGTCGTCGGAAGCGACGCCATCGCCTCGGCGTTCTGTTTGCGCTTGTTCGGATTGGTGTACCCGCCGCGCACCGGCTTGTGCCCCTCGCGCTTCTTCGCTTCCTCCTCCGGCGTCGGCATCCTCTCGGACTTGGGCCCGATGATCTGTTTGGTCGCGAGCGCGAGGCTGTGCTCGATCTGATTGACACGTTGGGCGAGGACCGAGAGCTGCGCGTTGCTGGCGGCGAGCTTCTCCTCGAGCTTCACAGCCTGCGTCCGCCAACGGCACGTGTGTTTCTTCGTGGCCAACCATCATCTTTGATCATGATCTTTCGCGCGTGTCGATCGGCTCGTGCAACCGATCGATCTCATCCATCTTTTCGACGCGCGGTCTTGCCACGTGCGTCATGCAGGCGGAAAAAGCGACGTTGGAGGCGCCCACGTCGGGGGCCGCTTCACGTACTTCACGTCGATGCCGTCGAGCAGCATCGCGAGCGTCGTCGCGTCCATCTCGATGCGCTCCGCCCCCTCGGGGACACGCGGCATGCGGAATCGGCCCTGCGAAAGACGCTTGTAGTAGAGGACGAAGCCGTTGCGGTCCCAGACGAGGATCTTCACGCGATCGAGGCGGCGCCCGAGAAAAACGAAGAGATGCCCCTCGAAGGGGTTGAGGCGCCACGCATTGCGCACGATGGCGACGAGCCCGTCGTGGCCGCGGCGTAGATCAATGGGTGCTCCGGCGAGATGGACGCGAACGCTCGTCGGAAGCGTCAGCATCGAGAGCGAAGGGCCGCGAGGAGGGACGCGACGTACCCGGGCTCCGTGCCCACACAGAAGCGCAGCGCGACGTCGCCCACTGAAACCTCGATCGTGCGAAGACTCTCGCCGTCCGCGGGGACCGCCGACTCTACCACGTCCACGGGAATCAACCGGACCGAGCGACTTCCGGGCGCCAAAGCCCGTCCCTCGTGTCCGAGATTCCAGCGCCACCATTGAAGCGTCCCCGGCTTGATTCGGCGCCGCGCGCAGAAGCGCTCCACGTCCTCGCCCGAAGCATCGAGTGCCGCGATGATCGACGCCCACTCACTTCTATTCTTGCGCGCTCCCATGTGCGCGCGATCCTGCCCTCGACGACGCCTCGGGAGAAGAGGGCAACGGGCTCGCTATCCCGGACGGTTACGCCGGCGCGGGGGTCTGAGGCACGACGCGATGGCGCCAGGCGTGGCGCGGAGCGAGGACGCCGTGGAAGCGCAAGAGCGGGTAGCGTGGGGGCGGTACGATGGCGGCAAGCCGGGCGAGGAGCTCCACCGGCGTCATGACGCGCACGCGCACCCGTCCGCGT
>JANYHY010000823.1 GCA_025362165.1 Myxococcales bacterium
CATCGACGAAGCCGAAGGCATCGACGAAGACATGTCCGGCACCGACGACGACGGCATCGCCGAAGCCGAGGGCATTGTGTTGAGGTTCGGATCTGCGCCACCACCACCACACGCGACAGCTGCTGCCACGGCGACGGCCAAAGAGGCGAGTGCAAAGAGCTTGAAATTCCGCATGACGTTCTCTCCATCCCTCGGCCAATGGCCTCGGTGTCGACTTCATCCATCCACCTCGGGATGGCACGAGATTGGGCGTTCCCGACCCGGCCGGCTGTCTATCCGTTCCGTGGGGCAAAGGGCAAGCAAATTCCCCACACTCACCTCGGCTAGAATGTGCCGACGTGAGCCAAGGCGCGATCGTCGACATCTCTTGCAACCTTCAAAATAGCTATTTTGTAGGTAGATCGTGCGTGGCACGTCATGTGCTCAAGGGAAGGCATGCGCCGAATTGCAAGCCTCTCGATTTCTGCCCTCGCTGCCGCCCTCGCCATCCTGGCTCAACAAGGTGACGCGCGAGCGTGTGGTGGTTGCTTCCACGATCCCACAGACAACGCGTCGGTCGTCACGGACCACCGGATGGTGCTCACCATCGCGCAGGATCAGACGACGCTCTACGATCAGGTGAAGTATCAGGGCGATCCGAAGTCGTTCGCGTGGGTGCTCCCGATTCACGGGCAAGTGAAGGTCGGCCTCAGCGCTGACGTCGTGTTCAGCGCGCTCGATCAGGCGACCCAGACACAGGTCCGGCAACCGGTCTTGAACTGCCCGTCACGCCCTGCGTGTCCTGGCGACACGCTCGACGACTCACCGAACGCGGGCGCGTTCTCCGCGGACGCGAGCGCAAGCAAGGACTCGGGCGTCACGGTCATCAGCGAGCAAGTCGTCGGTCCGTACGAGACCGTGCAGCTCTCGGCCAACGATCCCACAGCGCTCGAGACGTGGCTGAGCAAGAACGGTTTCGTAGTCCCCGCGGACGTGCAGCCGATCGTGGCGGCGTACCAGAAGGAGGGCTTCGATTTCCTCGCGATGAAGCTCTTGCCGGGTCAAGGGATTCAGTCGATGCGACCGGTGCGCGTCACCACACCAGGCGCGAGCGTCGTGCTGCCGCTGCGCATGGTCTCCGCCGGCACGGGCGCCAACGTCGGCATCACGCTCTGGGTCCTCGCCGATGGCCGTTACGAGCCCGCGAACTTCCCCGAGTTCATCATCAAGAATGACGAGCTCGTCTGGGACTGGGGATCGCAGATGTCGAACTACCGCACGCTGCGCGCCCAGAAAGAGGCCGCTTCCAAGAATCAAGCGTGGGAGCTCGAGAGCTCGATGACAGTCAGGCAGTTCCAGCTTGTGAACCCGATTCGGGGTCGCTTCAACGCCATGCAAGACTACGCACCCATCACGGGAACGAACCCGCAGACCGCGGAGCAAGTTCGCGATGATGATCTCGAGGCTCTCTTTCACGGTCAGTCGGAGGGGCTGCGCGTCACGCGACTTCGCGCCGATCTCGCGCACGCATCGCTCGCTCAAGATCTCTCACTCACTGCCTCGCAAGATCAGACCGAGATCTCGAACATGCGCAGCGTCGCCAGGGATATCAATCGCCCGGCGTGTCCGACGTTCCCGCCTTGCCCAGGCTTCAACGGCTTCAACGGCTTCGTCGGGGCAGGCTGCGCGGTCGACTCGAGCGGCTCCGTCGCTGGCGACGCGTTCATGCTCGGCGGCCTTGGCTTCGTCGGCATCGCGCTCGCCCGCCGCCGTCGCCGCAACAAGCAAGCTTGATCGCTTGACCTCCAGCGTTGCGCCCGGCAGCGTGCGCGAACATGATCGGCAGGCTCACCGGACGCGTCGTCTCTGACGAGGTCGACACGATCGTCCTCGACGTGCGCGGTGTCGGCTACGAGTTGACCATTCCGCTTGGGACAGTAGGGCGCGCGCCGAAATCCAGCGACGGCGAGAGCACCCTGTTCGTCCACACGCACGCAAGAGAGGATGCGTTGCTGCTCTACGGCTTCCCGAGCGAGGCTGATCGCAAGACGTTTCGCACGCTCATCGGTGTATCCAACGTGGGCCCCAAGACTGCGCTCGCGCTGCTCTCCGCTCTCCCCGCGGAGGAGCTCGCGCGCGCCATTCAGAGCCGAGACGTCGCGGGCCTCACGCGCATCCCTGGTGTCGGAAAGAAGACCGCAGAGCGTTTGGTGCTCGAGCTCAAGGACAAGTTGTTGCCTGTGATGGGCACGGCGGCGCAGACGCCAGCGTCACCACATACTCCGGCGATGCAGGGCGCGCAGGTGCTCGTGGACGCGCTCGTACGCATGGGGTTCAAGCCGGCGGAGGTCGATCGCGCGGTCGCGTCGATGGGTGACAGCGCAACGAAGGCGCCGCTCCCGGACGCGATCCGAGAGGCGCTCAAGCTGCTCGCGAAGTAGCTATTTTTTCGGAGCAGCGGACGCAGAGGACTTCGGCGGCGGCTGCGGAGGAGGCAGCGCGGTTCCGGCGAGACCGCCGAGCATCGGCTGCGACGGCATGCCCGCGGTCATCACCGTGACGAACTCGCCCAGCGCGCCGACGACCTTCTTGTCCTTCTTCTCGAGGCACTTGCCGAGCGCGCTCGACTGGATCTGCTGCATCATCTTCGCCTGGTCGTCTGCGCTCATGCCATTGCCTTGCGCGGCTTGCTGCTGCGCGGCTTGCTGCTGCGCGTCGGTGAGCTTGCTCACGATCGTGTTGAGCGCCAGGAACACCGCGGCGTTGTCCTTGGCGAACTTCGACATGTCGCCTGCGAGGACGTCGCATGACGCGTTCTTGGTGAGGATAGGCGCGAGCCTGTCGGTTGCGGCTTTCACGGCGGCCACCGCTGGCGCGAACTCGGGCGGGAGCGGCGCCATCGGTGGAGGCATCGCGCTCGCGGAAGGCGCGTCCGAAGAGGGCGGAGCCGCCGAAGCGCTCGGCGCCGACGACATCACGGGCGCCGACGACTGCGCCGTGGGCATCGCCGGAGGCGGCGAGTCGTCGGTGTTGCCACCGCACGCGTTAGCGATCACGCCAGCCGAAGCGAGCAACCCCACTGCCGACAAGTTCACGAGACGACGCATGTTCTGATCCTCCTAACGAATCGCCAGCGCTACCGCGTCCGGTGCGCGTGAGTCTACAAAAGCTTCTTGGCCTCACCACGCGCGCGTCGCGGGCTCTTGATCGGCTCGGGTCGCGGGAGCACGAAGCGGCTGGAGGGCTTCGCGATCTCGGACCCCTTCACTTTGTCGCGCACCATCTCCATGAAGCGGGTCTGCGCGCGGACCGGCGGCGAGTGCTTGGCGTCCACGCGCTCGTAGTTGCCGTCTTTGGTGAGCCGCCACGCCTTCACGTTGTCCGTGAGCTGCACCTCGAGGATGTCTACGAGGCGCGCGCGGATCACGGGATCCTCGATCGGCACCATCACCTCGACGCGCCGGTGAAAGTTTCGCGGCATCCAGTCTGCGCTCGCGATGAAGACCTCTTGCTTGCCGCCATTCGCGAACGTGAATACGCGGCCGTGCTCCAAGAACCGATCGACGAGCGCGCGCACCTCGATGTTGTCGCTGACGCCAGGCACGCTGGGACGCAAGCAGCAGATGCCGCGGACCAATAGTGTGATTTGCACACCAGCCTGCGAAGCCCGGTAAAGAGCCTCGATCACGTGCTCGTCGACGAGGGCGTTCATCTTCGCCACGATGCGCGCAGGTCGCCCGTTGCGCGCGTGCTCGGCCTCTCGTGCGATGAGCCCAAGGATCGCCTCGTGCAACCCGAGCGGTGCCACGACGAGCGCGTTCCACTTCGGCGGGGCGCTGTACCCAGTGAGCAGATTGAAGAGCGATGAGGCGTCCTCACACAGCTTCTCGTTGCAGGTGAGCAGGCTCATGTCCGTGTAGAAGCGCGCCGTGGACGGGTTGTAGTTGCCCGTGGAGAAGTGCACGTACCGCTTCAAGCGTCCCTTCTCTCGCCGGATGATGAGCTGACACTTGGCGTGCGTCTTGAGGCCCATGAGCCCGTACACGACGTTCACGCCGCTCTGCTCGAGCGTGCGTGCCCACTGGATGTTGCTCTCTTCGTCGAAGCGCGCTTTGAGCTCGACGATCGCGGTCACCTGTTTGCCAGCCTCCGCGGCGCGCGCGAGCGCCCTGACGATCGGCGAGTCTCCGCCTGCGCGGTAGAGCGTCTGCTTGATCGCAAGCACGTCTGGGTCGTCGGCCGCGCGCTGGAGCAGCTCCACGATCGAGTCGAACGCCTCGTATGGGTGATGCAGCAGCACGTCTCCCTCGCGGATGACGGCGAACGGATCATCGGCCTCGCGCAGCGGCGGGGCGGCGAGCGATTGGAAGGGCTCGTCCCGGAGATCGCGTCGGTCCTCGCGCCCCACGATCTGCATCAGATCGCTGACGTTGAGCATGCCGCTCGTGCGGTACACGTCCCGGTCCGCGTCGAGCTTGAGCGCCTTCACGAGCTTGGTGAGAGAACCGCCCGTGGGTTCACCGCTCACCTCGAGCCGCACGGCGTTTCCGCGCTCGCGGCGGCGAAGCTCCTGCTGGATGGTCTGGAGGAGATCCTCGGCCTCCTCTTCGTCGATCTCGAGGTCGAAGTTGCGCGTGACGCGGAAGGCGTACACGCCCTTCAATTTTACCCCGGGAAAAATACTGCCGACGTGGCGCGCGATCACGTCCTCGACGAGCACGAACGCGTGGCGCGCGGGCGAGCCGTCGTGCGCGCGCATGCCGCTCACGTCGAGCAACCGCGGGAGCATCATCGGCACCTGCACGACGCCGAAGCCGCCTTCACCGCCAGGGTCACGCGTGAACATGACGCCGAGGTTGAGGCTCTTGTTGCGCAGGTGAGGGAAGGGGTGACCTGGATCGATCGCGAGCGGCGTGAGGATTGGGTAGATCTCTGCGGTGAAGCGATCGTCGAGCTGCTTCAGCGCCTCGGGCGGGAGCTGCTCGGGCTTGACGAACAAGATGCCCTTCTCCGCGAGCTTGGGCATGAGCTCGTGCATGAGCGCATCCGCCTGTTTATCGGCCAGATCGTGCACGCGCTTGGCGATCGCGGAGAGCTGCTCGGACACGCTCATGCCGTCGGGGCCGCCCTCACCGACCTCACCGGTGAGCTGCTGCTTGAGGCCCGCCACGCGGACCATGAAGAACTCGTCGAGGTTCGAAGCGACGATGGCGTGAAACTTCAGCCGCTCGAGCAGCGGCACCGCCTCGTTCTGAGCCTCCGCGAGAACGCGCGCGTTGAACTCGAGCCAAGAGAGCTCTCGGTTCAAGTAGAGCAAAGACGCGCGCAGATCCGGCGGCTCGGGTACGATCGACGTGCTCGTCACCACCATCGGAGCCGACACCGGCGGAGACGGCGTCGAATTGGGGGCGAAGCCTTGCGGGTCCATTGGGGGCCGCGAGCATACCATGCAGCAACGACTTGCCTCAGCGCGCGTCGGCGAGGTCGTTGCGTAGCCACACGTGCACCTCGCCGAACGAGGCTGTCTCGCGGTAGTGCGCTTCGGTCCACTCGCTCGCGGTCGGGCAGTGCTTCTTGAAGTCGAACGCGGCGTCCTCGTAAGTGGTGAGCGGCGCTTTGTCGATGAACACGAACGCCGCGGGAGGGCTGATTTTCAGGCGTTCGAGCATGTCTGCCTCGTGCTCGTTGCGCAGCGCGCGGATGCGCGTCTTCTCCGCGTCCGTCGGGTGCAGTCCGGTCGGCAGCCACGATCCGTAGAGCGCGCCGTCCGCGTTGAGATCGTACGCATAGATGTATGGAGTCGCGCTGCGGCGCTCTGCCAAGAAGAGGAGGTACGGGTCCATCCCGTAGAGCTGCACGCGATCGGTCGGCGCGGTGTGCTCCTTGAGGTAGGCCGCGCCTTCACGCATCTCCCACGGAAAAAAATCCGGGCCCCGAAAGAACACGAGGTAGTCCTGCCCCGCGCGCTGCTCGGCGGTGGAGCCCTTCTGCAACAGCCACAGGTTGTCGATGTGTGGAGAGATCGGCATCATCGTTCCGAGCCGGATCGCGATCGCCGCGGAGGCCGCGAGCGGAGCGATGCGCATGAGCGGAGCGCTGCCGCGGAAGCGCTCGGTCATCCAAACCGCCATGGACAGCCACTGCAAGTAGAGCCCGGCGGTCACGGGATGAAAGTGGTACGGGAACCCCTTCGCTTGTGCGATCACGCTCCCGAGCGCGACGAGCGGAAGCACGGCGATCGCGAGCATGCGTCGCGGCATCTCATCGCCAACGATCAAGGCGAGCATCACGAGGCTCGTCGCGAGAGACATCGCCGCGTTGGTCCCGCCCCATTGCAAGCTCAGGATCTCCCCGGCGGTGCGCGGCATCATGAATCGGTACATCGCTGGGACGTCGACGAGGTAGATCCGGAGGAACGCGCCGAAGTCCGCGCGCGTGAACAAGAACGCGAGCATCGCGCCTGAAGAGATCGCGCAACCGGCTAAAAATGGCGCGATTCGCGATCGGAGCGAGAGGCGCGTCTCGTTGTCCCACGCGAGCGCGACGAGCTGCACGATCGAGAAGAGCGCGTACGTCGGCTTGCCGAACGTCGTCACCGCAGTGAGCGCTCCAGCGAGGACCAGCAAGGCGCGTCCCTTCTCGCCGTTCGCGAGCCGCCTCTGCGCGACGAGCTGCAGTCCGAGCGAAGGCAGCAGGAACCAATCGAGGATGCTCTCTCTCTGCGCGAGATCCCAATACAGATAGAGCAAGTACTGCCCAGTGAGCGCGACCCACGCGGCGAAGGCCCAACCTGCGCGCGCGATCCATCGCTCCGCCCGAGACGCCGGAGTCTTCAACAAGCCCGGCAAGCACGCTCCAACGATCGCGAAGGATGCGCCCGTGACGACGAGATCGAGCACGTGGAAGCGCTGCTCATCACGCCCGCCGAGCTGGAGGAACAGCGCGTGAACGAGGTGAACGAGCGGGCCGTTCACGTCGCGGATGTCGCGGTAATCGATCTCGCCCTGCGTGATCGCCCACCCGATGTACTGGAAGATCCCTTGATCGCGCCCAATCGTCGTGAGCGTCGCGCGATAGACGGCCTCCTTCACGAGGAAGAACGGCGGCACTCCCACGATGAGCGCAGGCACGAGCACGCCGAGCATCTTGTAGAAGCGACGCAGGTGCGAAGCAGGGGTGGTGACCGCAGCCATCGCCGCGGCAAGCTAGTCCAAGACCATCGTGCGCTCTAGCGCTGCGTCCACGCGGACCCGCTCCACTCCCAAGTCTCGTTGAAGAGTTTGTTTCCCGGTTCGTCCCAACCGCCGAAGAGCGTCGTCACCTTGCGCGCGGGATCGTAGGCCATCGACTCGAGGATGCGCGTCGTGGGTTGCGTCATTGGTCCCGCTGCCCAGTTGGTCCCGTCGAAGAGCCACGCGTCGGCCAAGTACGCGACGGGCGGTCCGCCCCAACCGCCGAAGGTCATCGCGCGCGCGCCGTCGAAGCCGATCGCTGCGCTCGTCCGTTTTGGGGGAATCGTCATCGGCGTCACTGGCGTCCAATTCGTGCCGTCCCAGCTCCATGTGTCGTCGAACACGAGCGGTCCGCCGCCGCCGTAGCCGCCAGTGAGGACTACGACCTCGTGCACGCTGTCGTACACCATCGCATGGTGAGATCGCGCGGGCGGCGACTTCACGGGCATCGCAGGAGTCCATGTGTTGCCGTCCCAAGTCCATGTGTCAGCGAGCGGCTTTCCGTCGTTCCCGTTGCCGCCGAAGAGAACCACACGCGCACGCTTGGCGTCGTACGCCATGCGATGACCCAGCCGAGGTGACGGGGCAGAGACGGTGAGTCGCTGCGCCCAATTGCTCCCGTTGAACACCCAAGTGTCTGCCATCGCCGTCGTCGTGGGTTGCCCCGCTCCAGCGCTCTTCACGCTCGAATGTCCGCCAAACATCACGAGCTCCCCCTTCGCGCTGTCGGTGGCGACCGCGTGATAATAGCGCTGCGGCGGCGGAGACAAGAAGAGATGAGACCACGCGTTGCCATCCCAGCTCCACGTGTCGTCGAACACGTTCGCGTTGTCGCTCCCTCCGAAGACGATCATGTTCGCGCCGAGGTACGCAGCAGCGTGACCGTAGCGAACGGGCGGCGGCACGGCACTCCTTGCGTCGCTCGCGTCGACGGTCGCTGCGTCGTCCATCGCGACATCGACCGTGGCGGTGTCGAGCAGCACGTCGATCGCAGCGTCCGTGTTGATCGGAGTCGCTTCCGATCCGCCACAACCGACGAGGGCTAGCCCAAACGCGAGCGCGATCTTCATGCGATCGACCATATCAGACGCACTCTTCTCACGACGGGCCATCCGGTGTCACAATAGAGGGATGTCCGAGCCAGTTCGACGCCTTGCGCTCACTCCGGCAGGCACGGAGCGCACCCGTGCCTTCGCAGAAGCGCTCTCGTTCGCGAAGGGCAAGCACCTGTTGATCCCGCTGCGTGGTCACCCCGATCCGGACGGCATCGCCAGCGCGCTCGCGCAGGCGCACATCGCCTCGCGCCTCGGCGTGAGCAAGACGACGATCGCGTACACACACGAGCTCAGTCACCGAGAGAACCGCGCGCTCGTCAAGTTGCTCGGCCTCGAGCTGCGCAAGATCAAGAGCGTGAAGGAGGTCGATCCGGTCGATTTCATCGGCCTCGTCGACGCGCACGACATCGAGCCAGACCTCGCGGACGTCGGCACCACCGAAGTGCTCACGATCGTCGATCATCACCGCGCGAACATCCCACCGAAGGCGCGCTGCGTGGATCTGCGCCTGGACGTTGGCGCGACCGCGACCATTTTCGTCGAGTACCTGAACGAGCTCGCGCCGCTCACGTCCGAGAGCGAGGACGATCGCCGCATCGCGACCGCGCTCATGCACGGGCTGTCGACAGACACGGACGACTTCACGCTCGCGCGCGCCGTGGACTTCCGCGCGGCCAGCCAGATCGCTGAGGTGTGCGATCGTGATTTGCTCCAGGATTTAAGCCGCCATTTGATCGCGCCGCACGCGATGGACGTCATCGCTCGATCGTTGTCCGCGCTCGTCGTCAAGCGCAGCTTCGCCACCAGCGGCGTGGGCTTCGTGGCGGATGCGGAGCGAGACACGATCGCGCAGGCCGCAGATTTCTTGATCCGCCGAGAGGACATCGACACGGTCGTCGTCTACGGCGTCGTCGGCGAGCGCTACATCGAGGGCTCGTTGCGCACGCACTCCGCGAGCGTCGATCCTGCGGCGTGGCTCGAGCAAGCTTTCGGTGTCGACGAGAAGGGTCGCCCTTACGGCGGCGGTCGTCGCGACAAGGGCGGCTTCCGCATCCCGATCGGCTTCTTGGGCCGCGCCACCGATCGCGCGAGCCTCTGGTCTTTGGTGGAGCACGCCATGCGCCAAGCGCTCCTGAAGGTCGTCATCGGCGACGAGCCGGTCACCGGCGTGATGGTCGCACCTCCGACGTGAAGATCGCTTTCTTCGGGCTCCCGCTCGCCGCGATTTTACTCGCGCGCGACGGCCACGAGATCGTCTGGGCCGGCGTCTGTCGCATGGGCGCCGTCGGAACGCGTCGCCTTCGGAGCATCGCGCGCCATCTGGAGATCATCCCCGACGCCAACACAGCGGCGCTGCGCGAGCGCTTGCGCAGCACTGAGCCCGAGCTCATCGTGAGTTGGTTCTGGACCAAACGCTTGCCGCGTCAAGTATTGGAGATCCCCACGCTCGGCGCTGTCGGCGTTCACCCATCGCTGTTGCCGAGGCACCGCGGTCCCGACCCATATTTCTGGGCGATTCGTCGCGGCGACGAGGTCACCGGGGTCACCGCGCACGTGCTCGACGACGCCTACGACACCGGCGCGACGTTGGCTCGGCGTGAGCTCGCGATCGATCCGACGTGGAGCGCGTGGACGCTGGCGAAGCGCCTCGATCGACCGTCACTCTCTCTGCTGCGGGAGGTCGCGCGCGCGTACGCGACCGGTTACGCGCCCACGCCAACCGCTCAAGACGAGACCAAGGCGACGCTCGCGCCCGCGCCCACGGACGACGATCTCGCGATCGACTGGCGCGAGCCCGCAGCAGACGTGCTGCGTCTCGTGCGCGCGGCGGCGCCTTGGCCTGGCGCGACCTTCACGCTTGGAGAAGAGGTCATCGTGTTGGAGCAAGCGAGGATCACCCGCGAGTTCCCGCGCGCGCTCGAGAGGGGAGAAGCCGCCGTGCGCGCTGATGGAGCCGCCGTAGTGCGCGCCGGCGATCACGCGATCGAGCTAGTGTGTGGCCGCGACGAGCGCGACACGCAGATCGGTCCGACAGAGTTCGCGAGGCTGATTTCGTCGGTGAAAGCACCGTAGAAAACGGGGGTTGGTTTGGCCGCTCCACTCGCATACCATCTCATCCACAGGCCGTTTTTCGATCGCACGCCGCGCATGGTGTGCATCTCTCCTTGCGAGGCAAAGCGTCGTGACCGACATCGCATCCACCGCCAGAACCGCTCGTGAGTCGCTCGCGAAGGGGCTATCCGCGCTTCAATCCGATCCCAACATCCCGCCTGCGCTGCTCGAACTCGCGGGGACTATCGCGCAGGCGATGGGCGCGCTCCATCAGATCGAGCGAAGCAACGGAAGCGCGCTCGTCCCGCACGCATCGAACGCGCTGAACGGCGTTCGCACCGCGCTCTCCGCGCTACAGGCGCAGCCCGCATCGCACCCCGCGGTCGCGCAAGCGATGGAAGCCGTCGCCGGCGCGCTCGGTCTGGTGCACGCCTTGAACAAGCTCGCTTCGCCGCAAGCCGCGCCACCGCCGCAAGCCGCACCACCGCAGCAGCAGTACGCGCCACCGCCGCAAGCCGCGCCACCGCAGCAGTACGCGCCGCCGCCGCAAGCCGCGCAACCCGCATGGAACGCGCCGACTCAAGCTGCGCCACCACAACAGCAGTGGGCGCCACCCGCGCAGCAACAAGCCGCGCCCCAGTATGCGCCGCCGGTCGCGGATCCTTTCGCGGCTCCTCGTCAATCACCGATGGCGGCGACCGCGGTCGCTCAGGGGCCAGCAGGCGGTGGCGCGTTCCAGCCAAATTCGGCGCACCCGCCTTCTCCTCCGAAGGACGGGAGCGTCCCCGTCGTGGCAGCAGATCTCGGCGCGCACAGCCCGACGAACTTCTACAAAGGTTTGAGCGGCAACGACGTGATCGATCACGGCGGTCTCTTCGTCTCGACCTACATGATCCCATCGATCGGCGCGCCTGTGCGCTTGCGCGTGTCGCTCCCTGGCGGGTACGAGTTCGAGGCGAACGCGATCGTGAGATGGTCGCGTGAGCAAGGCGGCGATGCTCCTCCAGGCTTCGGCGCGCAGTTCACGGCCATCACCGCCGAGGCGCGGCAACTCGTGCAACGCTATGTCCGCAATCGAGAGCCGCTGTTTCACGACGACCTGTGACGCTTCGAGACGCGCTCTACGATCGACTGTTCCCTCGCTGGGAGCCGCCGAGCGCGCTGCGTCCGACATCGATGAGCCGTACGCAAGCTCCGTTACGCGTGAGTTGGTTAGGCACAGCGGGACACGTGGTGCAGACGCGAACGACGACGATCCTCATCGACCCCTACGTGTCCCGCAGCTCTCTCGGTGCGCTCGCGATCTCGCGCCTGGTCCCCGACGACACGGCGATCGCGCGGTGGATCCCTCTACAGGTCGACGCTGTGCTCTGCGGTCACAGCCACTTCGACCACTTGATGGACGCGCCACGCATCGCTCAGCTGCGCGGCGCTCGCATCGTCGGCTCTGAGTCGACCGCTGCGTTCGCGCGCGCGTCGGGAGTTCCACCGGAGAAGATCGAGGTCGTGCCGGCGACGGGTCGAACGCTCACGATCGGCGACGTAGAGGTCGAGTTCGTACCGAGTCTGCACGGTCGCATCATGCTCGGCCGCGTCCCTTTCCCTGGCGAGGTCCACGGCATCGCGCGCACGCCCGCGCGCTTCTGGCACTACAAGATGGGTGGCGCGTTCGGCCTATTTTTACGGGCTCCCAGCGTCTCGCTCTATCACAACGGGAGCGCAGACCTCGTCGACGCGGAGCTGCACGGAAAGCGCGCGGACGCTCTCATCGTCGGGCTCGCCGGGCGCAAGGGCACGCGAGACTACGTCGACCGCCTCTTGCACGCGCTCGCACCACGCGTGATTGTCCCGACGCATCACGACGCCTTCTTCGCCCCGCTGGAGCGGGGACTACATCTCTTGCCGGGCATCGACATCGCTGGCTTCGTGCGCGACGTGCGGTGCGCGCGACCCTCAGCGCGCGTCGTCGCCACCAACTACTACGAAGAGATCAGCATAGGCGAGCGCGGCGACGATGCGTTCGTCAGCTCCGAGCTCAGCTCTTCTTGAAGAGCCGATCGAACAAGCCCTTCTTCTCGACGTCCTTGCCATCCTTCTTCGTGGGCGCCGGCGGAGGGTTGCTCGTGCGCATCTCGAACAAGCGAACCTCTCGCTGCGCGTCGATGTTGCGCGGGTTGAGCTCCATCGACTTCTTGAAGTCGAGATACGCGACGGCGTCGCTGCCGATGCGCTTGCGCAGCATGCCTCTGTAGAAGTACGCGCGCTCACAGCGCTCGTTGAGCTTCACTGCCTCGTCGAGCATGGCGATCTTTGGGGCGACTGCGTCCGGCGTCGACGAGGTCCCCGGCTTGGTTGCCTCGAGCCACGCGAGCAGTGCGAGGTAGTCCGCCTGGTTCGGGTCGAGCTGACGCGCGCGCCGCACGAGCTCCTCTGCCTGCGCACTGTCGTTTCGTTTGATCGCGATCTCGGCCTTTTGGAACGAGAGCGACGCCTCGAGCACGGCCTCCACTTCGCGCTGATCGTCAGCCGACTCCTTCGGCTTCTCGAGTGACTCGAGGTACTTCTTGCGCCTCGTGTCGTCCGTGAGCGTCGAGTGCGCTTCGCTCATACGCGCGAAGATTCGCGCTACGCCGACGCGCTGATCGACGAGCTCTTTGGGGAGTCGATCTGGGTGCCACGAGCGCGCGAGCCCAAAGAACGCGTCCTTCACGGCGCTCGCCGGGGTGTCCTTGGTCACTCCGAGGATCGTCAGAAAGTTGGTGTGATCCAGCGACGCGAGCACCTCTTCGATGTCTCGCCGCCGCGCGGCCATCATGTCGGGACCTTGGCCGAGCACCTCGCCGGGTGGAGGTGAAGCGCGCCGATCCACGGTCGTGCTGGCGTTCTTCTCCTCGATGCCAGAGTAGCTCGTCCGGCCTTTGTTGAGCGCGATGCGCCCCACCACGCGCGGCGATGAACCCTCCGAGGTCGGGATGTTTCCTTTCGACGACGAAGGCGGCGGCGCGGCCTCTTGAACGCCAGAGCTCGAAGGCGTGGCAGTCATCATACTGCGCGGGCCCACCCAAGACGGCTCTTCGTCGTCGTCCGGCGAGAGCGCAGGCAAGTCTGCGACGAGGTCGACCTGTTTGGTGATCGCGAGAAAGTAGCAGAGCAATCGAGCGCCCTTGTCTCCGAGCG
>JANYHY010000845.1 GCA_025362165.1 Myxococcales bacterium
CACGGGTGTCAAGGGGTCTGCCGCTCTTGCCCGTAAACGTGCCCTGCGTCCGATCCGGCGTCTCGGGGTCGGCCGAATTGCCGTGCAGACTACACGCTATTGTCAATCGAGCGAAGCGTGCGATTCAAGCAGGGGCCGGGGCGAATCCCCTTGAGCCACGTTGATTGATGCAAGTATGCTCCGCGCCGATACGGTAACGGGTGCGGAGCGCGCCTAACGATCGGCGGAGGTACTCTACGGTGTTTTGTCCCAATTGCGGCACTCAGAACCCTGACACGGCGATGACCTGCACCAAGTGCAGCTTCAACTTGAAGGGCGCCGCCGCGCCGAAATTCAAGGGGACGATGTTGATGATGAATCAACCGGCAGGCGGAGCGCCTGCTGTGCCTGGCGCGCCTGCAGCGCCGGTCGCGCCGTCGCCTCCATCGGCCGCCATGCCTCCACGCCCGGCAGGTCCGTCGAGCAAGTTGAAGGGCACGATGGTCGGTGTCGCGCCTCCCTCCGCGATCTCCGCGCCTAGGCCGCCGGAGGCTCCGCAAGCGCCTCCTGCTTTCGCGCCCCCTCCTCCTGCGGCAGCAGCGCCACAGTTCGGCGCGCCACCCGCAGCTCCCATCGGAACACCCGCGCCGTTCGGTGCACCACCGCCGCCTGCAGCAGCAGCGCCGATCGGAACGCCGGCACCGTTTGGTGCACCACCGCCGCCAGCGCCAGCGTTCGGCGCACCACCAGCAGCACCAGCCTTTGGCGCACCGCCGCCAGCACCCGCCTACGGAGCACCGCCTCCCGGAGCGCCAGCGTTCGGCGCGCCACCGCCTGCGGGACAACCGCCCCCTGGTCCGTCGGTCAACGTGCTCGCCGGGACGATGGTTGCGGGCGCAACGGATTTCAATTTCGGTGGGCTACCGCCGGCTGCTCCCCCACAAGGCCAGCAAGGTGGCTATCCGCCGCCGCAGCAGCAAGGTGGCTATCCGCCGCCGCAGCAGCAAGGTGGCTATCCGCCGCCGCAGCAGCAGGGTGGCTATCCACAAGGCGATCCCAACATGGCTCCTCCCAATCAGTTCGGCGGTCAGCCTCCTGCGCAACAAGCACTCGCGCCGTATCAGCAAGGAGCGATGGCGCCGCCACCAGGACCCATGCCGCTCGGGCAAGTCGCGCCACCGAGGCCGTGGACCATGACGCTCATCCTCTGCTTGGTCGTGGGCATCTTCGGGGGCCACCGCTTCTACGTCGGCAAGACGGGCTCTGCGGTGCTCATGCTCGTGACCCTTGGCGGCTGCGGCTTCTGGACGTTGTTCGACCTCTACATGATCGTGACCAACAAGTTCACGGACAAGTACGGCCAGCTTCTCGTCAAGACTGGGTAGAGGGGGCACCTATCCGGCCGGGGGGTTGGGGCTCGGCGACGCGCGGTGCTTTCCCTGGTGCCCGCCGACACTAAAGCCTCGGCGCCGTTTCACAATGGCGCGCACGACATGGTCGGCGGTCGCCAGGAAAAGCACGGCGCGCTCGCCGGTCGTTGCGGCGGATAGGTGGCGGGAGGGGGAGAAGAGCGGGCGCTCGTTACTGGGTGCTGACTGGGCCTCCGAAGAGGCTGAAAAAGCGGGCGATCCATAGCGTGAAGAGACAGAGGCCTAGGGCTAGTGCTGTGATTCCGACGGGGCGTTTGTTGGTCCAACGACCTTGCTCGCCTGTCCAAACATAAGTGCCTAGCTCGAGTGCTGCGATGGTCGCCACGAACGGCACGACTACGACGAAGAGCGGGTGAAGCGCGAAGGCGTGATGAATGTCGCCGCTCAAGAAGGACTGAGTTGCGCGAGAGAGGCCGCACGTCGGACACGGGAGACCGGTGACCGCGGCGATCGGACAATGCCAATGGAGCTTGGTGAACAAGTGTGTGAGAGCGAGCGCGCCAATGACGAGTGGCAAGAGCGCACGACGAGCGCGCGCAGAGATCGTGCGAGGTGCGCGAGCGGCGAGGGTGATCACACGTTGAAGCGGAAGTGTACGACGTCCCCGTCTCGCATCACGTACTCCTTGCCCTCGATCGCGAGCTTGCCCGCGTCACGGCACTTCGACTCGCCGCCGAGCTTGACGTAGTCCTCCCACCAGATGACCTCCGCCTTGATGAAGCCCTTCTCGAAGTCCGTGTGAATCACGCCTGCGGCTTGAGGCGCGCGCGCGCCGACGAGCGTGGTCCACGCGCGCACTTCGACCTTGCCCGCGGTGAAGAACGTGAGCAGCTCGAGGATCTTGTATCCTGCACGTATCACGCCGAACAAGCCTGGTTCCTTGAGTCCAGCGGCTTCCAAGAAGTCCGGGCGGTCCTTCGGATCGAGCTGCGCGATCTGCTCTTCGAGCGCGGCACACACAGGAACGACCGGCGCGCCCTCTGCGTCAGCGAGCGCCTTGAGTGCCATGTAGTGTTTGTTGCCCGCGAGGTTGGCGAGCGACGCCTCGTCCACGTTCGCGACGTAGAACGCGGGCTTGGCCGTGAGCAGCTGCAGCTCGCGGAGCATGCCGGGCGCGTCGGGATTGTCCGGGAGTTTGTAGGCGCGCGCAGGCTTTCCTTCGTCGAGGAACTTCGCGAGGCCGTCGCAGATCTCACCGGCGAGCTTCTCTTTCGGGTCCCCGCTCTTGGCCATCTTGCGCGAGCGATCGAGGCGCTTCTGCACGGTGTCGAGATCCTTCAAGCAGAGCTCGTAGGTGACGGTCGCGATGTCGCTGACGGGGTCCACCTTGTTCTCGACGTGCACGATGTTGGGATCTTCGAAGCAGCGCGCCACTTGGGCGATCGCGTTGGCCTCTCGGATGTGCGCGAGGAACTGGTTGCCAAGGCCCTCGCCTTTGCTCGCGCCGCGCACGAGGCCGGCGATGTCGACGAACTCGATCGCCGTGGGGACGATCTTGTCGGCGTGCACGACTGAATCGAGCGCGACGAGGCGCGGATCAGGCACCATCACGACGCCGACGTTCGGCTCGATCGTGCAGAACGGATAGTTCGCCGCCTCGGCCTTCGCAGACGACAGCGAGTTGAAGAGCGTGGATTTTCCGACGTTGGGGAGTCCGACGATTCCGACCGAGAGGCCCATGGGCGAGCCCGGTTATCACGTGCACAGATGCCGAGCAAGGCGCTGATGCCACGCGCTCGAACCAAGAATCGACAGTCCAGACCAAGTCGTCGCGCTGCGTGGTAGCAATGACATGGATGGCGCGCGCGCTCACGGTCGTTCTCGCGGTGACAGGCAGCGTCGCGGCTTACAAGTCCGCGATCATCGCTCGCCTCCTGAAGAAGCGCGGCGCGCGGGTCATTTGCGTGATGACGAACGGAGCGCAGAAGTTCCTTGGTGCGGCGACGTTGAGCGGCATCACCGGCGAGGCGGTGCGAACGGACATGTGGGACTCGTCTTTCGCGGGCGAGCTGCATGTTGCCCTCGCGGATGAAGCAGACGTGATCTTGATCGCGCCTGCCACCGCAGACGTCCTCGCGAGGCTCGCGCAGGGTCGCGCGGACGATCTCGTGACCGCGCTCGCGCTCTGCGCGAAGGGACCCGTCCTCGTCGCGCCCGCGATGCACCCACGCATGTGGCACCACCCAGCGACGCAAGCCAATATCCAATCATTGACGTCGCAATCGAGAGTGACGTTCATCGGACCAGTTCATGGCGAGGTCGCGTCGGGTGAGCTCGGCACAGGTCGCATGAGCGAGCCCGAGGACATCGTACGCGCCGTCTTGAGCGCTCGCTCTGTGAAGGACTTGATGGGCAAGCGCGTCATCGTGACCGCAGGACCGACGGTCGAAGACCTGGACGCCGTGCGTTTCTTGACGAACCGATCGACTGGGAAAATGGGCTTTTCCATCGCCGAGCGCGCAGCAGCGAGAGGCGCGGACGTAACCTTGATCGCGGGCCCGGTCGCGCTGCCCACGCCGCACCTCGTCCGTCGCGTGGATGTGCGCTCCGCCCTACAGATGAAGGACGCGCTGTGGTCTGCGGCGGGGCCGAAGCTGCAGGCCGTAGACGCTATCGTGATGAGCGCCGCCGTAGGCGATTACCGATTTGCCAAAGTGGATAAAGGCAAATTGAAGAAGACTGTCGCGAGCACGGTGTCTCTGGAGCTGAACCCGGACATCATCGCGGAGGTCGGCGCCGCGCGGCCAAAGAAGGGCGGACCCAAGCTCATCGCGTTCGCCCTCGAGACGCTGAAAGGCAAGGCGCTCATCGCAGAGGCGCGACGAAAGCTCGCGAGCAAGCGCGTGGATCTCGTCGTGGCGAACGAAGCGCGCGACTCGTTTGGCAAGGAGACGAATCGCGTTCACCTCGTGGAGCGATCTAGCGTGAAGTCGCTGGCGGAGATGGACAAGTCCGAAGTGGCAGACGCGATATTGAATTATCTCATTGGATGACAGACAGGCAGGAGCGTCATTGATTGACGTGTCCGAGCAACGTCTGTAGAGGGAGCGTGCTCTTCGGCGTAGTCGTTGCTCCGTCGATGGGCCCACGCGTGGTCGTGCTCGACATCCTGTCGCGCAATTGGGAAGCCGGTGAAAGTCCGGCACGGCACCCGCCACGGTGACTGGGAACGAGCTCGCAAATGCCACTGGGCCCCAAAGGCCTGGAAAGGCGCGAGCAAGGCGGAGACATCTCCATACCCAGCAGTCCGGAGACCGGACCACGCGAGGAAGACTCAATCAAGTACGCGGGGAAGCGTACGAAGGGTATTGTCATGAAGATTCGTCACGCCGCCATTTTGTTTTCGCTAGTGCCTTATGGCCTCGTCGCCTGCATCGGAGACGACGTCACCGAACTAGTGATCGACGCTGGGCATCACGACGCGACGCTCGCCGACGTGTCCACGCCACCGGACGTGGTCGCGCAAGACGCGAGCGACTCGGCGCCTCCGCCAGCACAGCGCGTCCTCGTCACGCACACGGCGACGAAGGGTGAGCTCGTGGCCATCAACCTGTCGTCCGGCAACGTGGACGGCCGCCTCCCTTTCAAGCAGTTCGGCGTCGTGCAGAGCGGCGCTATTCCGTATTTGATCGAGAGCAACGTCGACATCGTGGCGCGCCTCGATCCGACCACGCCTTGGGCGGTCACCTCGACGTGGAACGTCTCCGGCAATGACATGTTCGACGGCGGCGAGAGCTACGCAGACCCCGTGCAGGTCATTCAAACGGCGCCAAACAAGGCGTACGTGCTGCGCTACAACCGCAACGCGATCGCGGTGTTCGATCCCTCGCAGACCGCGGACGGCGGCGCTGCGGCTCAATACATCAGCGTGCAGTCCTTGTTGCAGGCGGGCGACAAGGATCGCCACGTCGACATGGCGGGCGCGATCTACGATTCGACGCGAAAGCGTATCTACATCGCATTGGCCAATATCGATTTGGGTCTCGTCGATCCGCAAGGCTACTTCCAGCTCTGCTCGCCTACCAAGAGCACGCTCATCGCGATCGACACGACGACGGACAAACTCGTGGACCTCGGCGGCAGCGGACCAGGTGGTGGGGTCGTGCTCAACGGTCGCAGTCCACAGCTCGCGTTGTCCGGAGGGATGGCATACGACGCCGTCGGAGATCGCGTGCTCGTCATGTCGACCGGGTGCAACACGATCACGAGTGACGGCGGGACCGGCGCGCTCGTGGGTCGCATGATCGAGGCGGTCACGTTGATGGACAACACGCCGCACACGCTGCTCGACTTGAACACGGCTGATTTCCCGGGCCAGCTCCTCTACCTCGAGCAACACACCGCATACGTGCAGCTCGGATTTCCTCCGTACGCGAGCGTCTTCGCGTGGGACCCGACGACCACCAAGCTAGGCGCCGCGCTCCCGGTCGCGCCTGATACGTTCGGCTACGATCCGAAGAACAACGCGCTCGTCGGTCCAATAACTCCAATCCTCACGGACGGCGGTGTAGCCCCAGCACGTGTGGTCAGCGTCTCGCTCGCAGACGCCGGTCCAGACGCATCCACCGTCAAGGAGCTAGCGCCCAATCCCTTCACGGAAAAGGGCGGATACTTCGGTAACGCGACACTCTATTAGAAAGTAGGGAAGCCTTCGCCGTGCTGGCGGCGTATCATGGGCGCTGGTCGCGCTCCGCGATCGCCTTTTGAGTCGAGGTTACACATGCGAAAGCTTTCTCTGCGCCCCGTGCTGGGCGTGATGATCGTCGGGAGTCTCGGTCTGGTCGCGCTCTGCGGCGGATGTTCGACCAGCGCCTCCACGAGCGGACCGCCCACCACGGCGCAATTCGCAAACACAGTCGCGGGCAGCTTCTGTGGCTCGCTCCAGGCGTGCTGCGCGGCGGCGAAGTTCAAATACGATCCAGGCTCGTGCGTGGCGCAATTGCAAGCGAACTTCCAGACGACCGTCGACTCCGTGAAGGACGGTAAGGTCATCTACAACGCGAATGCCGTCGCCGCGTGCCAACAAGCGCTCGCGCAGCGTGAGGCTCTCTGCTCCAACGACGGCGGCGCTCCGCCCTCTGCGGACGCGGGCTTCATCGATGCGATCACGGCGGCGTGCTGGCCCATTTTCCAGGGCACGGTCCAACCGGGCGGCGAGTGCCAGCGCGCGCAAGACTGCAAGACCGCGAACCCCGACGTGTTCGCGAGCTGTCACACCGACCCGCGACCCAACAGCGATCCGATCAAGAAGCTCTGCTTCATCTCCACCACGCACGTCGCACCCGGCGGCGCGTGTAGAGGTGTCCCCGCGACAGGGAGCTTCGAGACCGCGTCGTGCGAATCCACGATGGGCACGTGCGACACCTCTGGAGCGCCGCCGACGGATCCGAGCGCAGGAACATGCAAAGCGTTTCTCGCAGTCGGCGACACCTGCGGTGGACCTTCCGCAGGGACGTGCAACCCAACCACCTCGACCTGCAACTTCCAAACGATGAAGTGCACGGCGCTACCCAACATCGGAGATCCGTGTCCGTCCTTTCAATGCGCCATTGGCGGCTATTGCAAGACCGCGATGGGCCAAGGCACGTGCACCGCGCAGCTCGCAGACGGCGCGACCTGCATGACCGGCGGTGATCCCCGTCAGTGCGCCAACGGCGAGTTCTGTCAGCCGATCACGGGCAACCCGACGACCGGCACCTGCACGGGCTTCAGCAACCACGGCATCTACGACATCTCACCGCGCTCATGCGGCTTCGGCCCCAATGGCTCCGGCGACGAAGACGCCGGAATTCAGCCACCCGCGGGCCCTCAATCCAATAACGACCATCTGTGGTTCCAATGAGATCGTCGGCGACCGACAACGACTAAACTCGAGAGTGCCACCTCCACGCGCTCTCGACGATCTCATCGAGAGTGCGTGTGGGTTGCCACCCGAGCAGCGCTTTTGCGCGCTCTGCCTTCGCTACGAGAACTGGCGGATCGCCCTCACGCCGCTCACCCCAAACCACGTTGACGGGTTTGCCGCCAGCGCGCTCGACAGCGGTGATCACCTCACGGACAGACGAGCCGGAGCCTGTCCCGAGGTTGAAGAATCCGCTCTCGTGGGCCTCCAGGTGAACGAGCGCGGCGAGGTGAGCGTCAGCCAGATCGCGGACGTGCACGTAGTCTCGAATGCACGTCCCGTCCGGCGTCGGGTAATCATTGCCAAATACGGTAATCGATTGTTGCTGGCCGAGCGCCGTCTTGACGACGAGCGGGATGAGGTGTGTCTCTGGATCGTGCCGCTCACCGAGGCCCTCTTCCGGCCACGCACCCGCCGCGTTGAAGTATCGCAATGCGGCGAATTTCAGGGGGTACGCGCGACCATAAGCGATTAGCGCGCGCTCGAGGGCGAGCTTGGTATCACCATAAGGATTGATGGGTAGCGTCGGGTGGTCCTCTCCGATGGGAGTCTCGATGGGATTGCCAAATACCGCCGCGGTGGAGGACAGCACGAATCGACCCACGCCCGCATCGAGCACGTGGTCCAAGAGGGCCACTCCCGCGGCGAGGTTGTCTCGAAAATACAATCGGGGGTCACGGACGGACTCGCCAACCTGGATGCGTGACGCGAAGTGGAGGTCCTCGACGCGACGCTCCTTCATCAACTCCCGCACGGCCGGATCGCGTATGTCGAGTTTGGCGAAGCGCACGCCCGAGGGCAGCGTGTCCTCGTGACCCGTAGAGAGGTCATCCACGATCGTCACCTCGTGGCCCGCGCGCGCGAGAACGCGAACCATGTGCGAACCGATGTAGCCGCAGCCGCCCGTGACGAGCACACGCATGTGAGTGAGATTGGCCTATTTCGAAGGCGTTCGCACGCCCAACGTCTCATCGTGCATCAACAAATAGTCTCCTACAAATCTGCCACGGTCCTTGATCGCTTCGGGTGTGGCGATCGCGCGTAGCCCGCGCGCGATCGATCGCGAATACGCGGGCGCCTTGTCGGGGCTCTGCTTGGCGATACGCCCGAGCACGCGGAGCATGAGCACGTTGTCCTCGAAGGGCTTGCGGCGCTCCGCGAAGATGCCGACGGCTGCGTCGTCCGCGGTATGTGCGAAGAAGCCACCCCCCTTGGGGTCCTCTAAATTGGCGAGCACGAAGTCGGCGATCGTGGTCGCCTGCGCTAGGCGCGCCTCCACGTGCGTCACCTCCCACAGACCGAGCAGCCCCCAGGCGAACGCCGCGTTGTCTGCGAGGTGAAGCAGCTTGGTCGAGACCTCCGCGCTGGGACTGTCGTGCGTCACTCCGCCGCGCGAGTCTGCGTGCGTCGTCAGGATTCGATCTGCGGCGCGCGTCGCCTCCTTCGTCGCAGAGTCGTCTTTGGTCACGCGGGCGAGAGTGCAATAGGCCCTAATGGCCAATCCGTTCTCTCGCGCATACTCATGAGTGTCGACACGGGGCACTCCCAGCGCG
>JANYHY010000010.1 GCA_025362165.1 Myxococcales bacterium
CGATGGCGTTCCACGGGGAGAGACCTGCCTGCATGTTGGGCGGCAGCTGCACGAACTGGATGCGATTGATGACGTCTTGTCTAGCGGCCGCGTACTCGGTGCCCCACTTGAAATAGCACTTCACGTCCGACAGACCGAAGAGGGACTGACTCCGGATGTGATCGAGGCCAGGCATGCCGGATAGCCCTATTTCCAGCGGGATCGTGACGTATCGCTCGACCTCCTCCGCGCTCCAACCGTCGGGCTGGGTGATGACTTCGACCATCGGCGGCACTGGGTTGGGGTACGCCTCGATGTCGAGATCGCTGTACGCGAACAGACCCGCGATGATGATCACCGCGGTGCACGCCAAGATGATGATGGGCATCCGCAGCGCGAATGCGACGAGCCGTTGGATCATCGTTCCTGTTTGCCCTTGCTCACATCATGCCGGAGAGCAGGACCGCGCCCGACGTCACGACGGGGGCGCCTTTCTCGATGCCGTGCTCGACAGGCAGCCACTGACCGCCTTCGCCTTCATCCACGGCGACGGGTTTTCGATCAAACATGACTCGCCCATCGGGCGTCTTGCCCGACCGCACGAACACGATCGTCTGCTCGCCCATGCGCAGCACCGCTGTGCGCGGAACCGCTAGCGCTTTGCGCTCCTCGACCGAGATGCTCACGGTCGCGTACATCTCTGGCTTGAGCGCGCGATCAGGGTTGTCGAACTCGCAGCGGACCTTGATGGTGCGCGTGTCCTTGTCGAGCGTGCCGCTGATCCAATCGAGCTTTCCCTCGAACTTGCGATCCGGATACGCAACGACCGACACCGACACCTTACTGCCGACCTTCACGCGCGCGAGATCCATCTCGTAGACGTCCGCGAGCATCCACACGCGATCAAGCTCGCCCACCGTGAACAGCTCCACCGGGTTGCTCCCGCTGTACTGCCCCTGCACCTCGATACCTGGAGACACCGTGCGCGCGATGATCTCTCCTTCGATGGGTGACGTGAGCGCGTAGCCCTGATTGACCACTCCCCCGCTCGTGCCGTGCAGGAGGCGCATCTTCTGACGCGCGCGATCCATCTCCGCCTGGGCCTTGCGGTAGTTGTCTTCTGCTTGTTCGTAGTCTGCTTGTGAGCACGCGTGCTGCGCGTAGAGGTCCTTCTTGCGGTTGTAGTCGTGCTCGGCCGCGATCAAATCCGCCTGGGCTTTGCCGACGTCCGCAGAGAACTGCCCGAGCTCTGGCGAGTCGATGATCGCCAGCAAATCGCCCTTCTTCACGCGCTGCCCGAGTCCTGCGTCGATGTTGGTGACCCGGCCGTTGACGGGCGAGTAGATGTGCGCGACGCGCGTGTCATCGAACGTGAAGCGCCCAGCGGTGAGGATGGTGTCGTTGACGTCTTGCTCGGCCAGCAGGTTGACCTCGATCTTACCTTCGACGAGCTGTTTGTCCGTCAGCCACGCCTGACCGGCGGGCGGATCATCTGGGTGCGCTGCGACGACGTCGTGTTTGCACCCTGCGATGGCGACGAGTGTGTTGAGCGCTAGGAGCCCAAAGTGTTTGACGGTTCGCACGGGGGAGCGTTGGCAAGTACCGCACCACGTCGCGCGCGCCAAGAAAACCCTGCTGAATTCGACGTCATTGGCGATGGGCGACGCGTAACGCCCCACCCACGCTTCGTGAGCGCGGCACCCTGCGCTAGTGCCTTATCCATCAACCTAGCGATCGCGCTGCGCCTACGCCTCATTCGTCGTTGTAAGCTTGTACTCATGAGACGAGTGTGGGTCGCGATGGTTGGTGGGTTCGGCGCTCTCTCGGTGGGCGCCTTCGCATGCGGAAGCGACACGGTCATCCACGTGACGCCGGACGCGCAGACGGGTGACGAGACCGTCGCAGACACGAGCGCGATCGACTCGTCCGTTCCATTCTGCGCAGCGCAGAGCCTCAACGCCCTCGCCTTCAACTCCGGCCCGTACGGGACGCACCGCGGTGATGTCTCTGATGACTTCACGCTCCCGTTGATGGATGGGACATCTTGGTCGTTCAAGGCCAATTTCACGGGCTGCGAGTCGTATGTCTTCCTTCCGGACAACTTGCCAATCTCGCAGATCGATCCCACTCCGCTCTGGAACAGCGACGCTGATCTCGCAGCGCTCGTGAAGCAATCTCCGAAGAACGCGCACTACTTCTTCGTCTCTCTGCGCAAAGACGCGACCGCTGCGATGGCGAATCTTCAGGCGATGCAAGATCGGATTGCCAAGTTGCTCGGCGCTCTCTCGGACGCGGATCAGCAACAATGGTCAACGCACTTGCACGTCGTCTCCACGCACGCGGAGGAGCTCACTGCGTGGATGGGCACGCCGATCACCACTTATCTGATTACCGGTTTCGCGATCGATCGACTCCAGAAGATCCGCGGCGTCGGCAACCTCGCGGACGTGAAGCGCTACGACAAGAACCTCGCGAACCAAAACATGTGGCCGTGGAAGGGCAACCTCGCGATGGCCGTCAACGAGGTCGTCTACATGAACGCTGAGGCCGACGAGGCCGCGCGCTTGAGCGCCGAGACCGCAACGGTCGTCGATCTGTTCAAAGGCGAGACGCTCAGTCAATTCAAAGAGACCGACGTGCAGCTCCCCTCGGCCCAGCAGATGGCCACGTTCGACACGCTCGAGATCGAGATCACGCAGATGTGCCCGGACCCCGCAAAAGCCGAGGAGGACAACAACTGCGGGGCGTGGGACTACATCGCTTCTTTGAGCCTCGCGCAGCCCTCGCCGGATGGTGGAGTGGTGGACGGCGGACCTGTGATGGAGAGCACGGAGGTCGCGCGGTTCATCACCTCGTATCACCGAGAGACCCACTGGGTGGTAGACGCGACAGAGACTCTGCCGCTCCTCAAGGCAGGTGGAATGCAGCACTTCAAGTGGGACTTCGCGCCGCCGTGGAACGTCCAACCCACCGCGACGAAGTTGTCATTGCGGCTGTCGAATCAGAAGAAGGGTCTGTCCCCCATTCAAGCTACTCCGTTGTTCGCCGGAGGGTCCTTCGATTCCAAATACGATGTTCGTAATCCGATATCAGTCCCGATCCCACAAGGCGCAAAGAAGGTGGAGCTCTGGGCGATCATCACGGGTCATGGCTCTGGCAACAACAACTGCGCTGAGTTCTGCAATCACCACCACGACTTCACCATCAACGGCACGGTCTTCAGCAAAGAGTACCCAATGGCCGGCAACGACACTGGGTGCATCGTGATGGACAAGGCGGGAATGACGCCTAA
>JANYHY010000100.1 GCA_025362165.1 Myxococcales bacterium
GTCGAACGGCGCTCCAGTGTCTCCGTCGTGGTCGCTCGATCGCGGAGAGCTCGGCGCGATCGGCGCGGCCAACGGAGTGTTCACGGCGAGCGGCAACGTGAGCGGCGACGGCGTCATCACGGCGACTCTTGGCAGCGCGCACGCCTCGACGACGATCACGGTTCGCATTCACGCGATCCAGAACGGCGGCGACGCGTGTCCGGACGGCGGCGCTGGCGGATGCGGCGGTGTCGGAGGAGAAGGTCTCGGCGGGCCGGTCGATCCTCCGACCATCGCGCTGCTGCGAGGGCCAGCGAACGCGCCCGCGAACGCGGCAGAGCTCGGCTTCCTCTACCCGTACGATCAGACCGTGTGGCCGCGCGGTTTGCTCGCGCCGCTCTTGCAGTGGCAGACGACGCACTCCGCGAGCGCCGTGTACGTACACCTCACGCAGAAGAACTACGAGTTCGAAGGCTTCTACTCCGGCAAGAGCCTCGTGCACCAACCGATCGACGCGACCGGATGGAAGCAAGCGACCTACGGCAACGGCGGAGACCCGCTGCACGCGGAGCTCAAGATCGCCGACTCGGGCAAGGCGTACGGACCGATCGCGCAAGACTGGAGTCGCGCCGGGCACGCTGAAGGGAACCATTTATTACACGGAGTACAGCAACGCGAACCCGCGGTTCGGCGCAGACACTGCGATCAAGCCGGGTTCAGGTTCGCCGACTTATGCAACCGTGGACATGTCATGTCACGCTTGCCATGAAGTGTCCGCGGACGGCTCGACGATGATCTCGACGGTGGGCGGCAGCACGGATCAGACCTCTTACGATCTGACCAAGAACGGCAAGGCCCTCACGACGTACACGGGCAACGCTTCTGACAACACGCCGAACGCTTGGAAGTTCACGTTCTCGGCACTCTACCCGGACGCGAAATTCGCGATGACGAGCTCGCGGTGGACGCTCGGCCTCGTCGCCGGCATCAACGACGACAGCTACGCCGCGGACTCGCAGCTGTTTCGCACCTCTGACGCGACGGCGATCCCCACGACGGGATGGAGCACGAGCGTGACCACGTCCGTTACGCCCGCGTTCTCACCCGACGGCAAGCGCCTCGCGTTCAACTACTGGGAGGGCACCACCACCAACGGCGTCGCGCCAGGCAACGGTCACAACCTCGCGGTGATGGACTTCGCTTGCAACGCGGCCGACGGCGGCGCGGCATGCGGAAGCCCTCCTTACGCGTTCTCGAACCTGCGTGAGCTCTACAAGGACTCGAAGAACTACCCTGCTTGGCCCGCGTTCTTGCCGTCCGGCAACGGCGTCGTGTTTCACATGAGCTTCGACGGCAACCTGTGCACGGGAACGGGCTGCGGCGTCAACAGCACGCCGCAAGCAGAGCTCTGGTGGGTGGACGTGCCGCCGAACGCGCAGACCGCGACGAAGCCCACGCGCCTCGACGCGCTCATGGGTTTGAAGAACAACCAGTCTTATCTGCCGACGAACGGTCTCCATCCGAGCGACGCGCGCCTCGCGTACAAGCCGACGGTCGTGCCGATCTCGGTCGGTGGCTACTCGTGGGTCGTGTTCATGTCGCGACGCCTCTACGGCAACGTGCTCACGGGCGATCCGTTCGCGCGCGCGGACAACACGGCGCCGTGCCTCGCGAAGCTGTGGGTCGCCGCGATCGATCTCAACCCGACGCCCGGCAAGGATCCGAGCCACCCTGCGTTCTACTTGCCTGGTCAGAACATGATGCACGCGAACATTCACGGCTTCTGGGCGACGGATCCGTGTCATCCGAACGGCGCCGCGTGCACGTCGGGTGACGAGTGTTGCGGCGGCTACTGTCGCACGGTCGACGGCGGGAGCGTGTGCAGCGATCAACCCACCGGCTGCGCGCAAGAGTTCGAGAAGTGCACGAGCGACTCCGACTGTTGCGGAGCGCAACAAGGCTTCTCGTGCGTGAACTCTCACTGCGCACGCCCACCACCCAATTGATGCCGCCTTCGGCGGACATCAACGCTAAGTGGAGGTGCCGAAGCTCCTTAGGTTCACTCAAATCCTTTTTCCTCCAACCGAGTTGGGATCAGGGAGGGCACGACACACGCGAAGAACAGGTTCCAAGATCGCATCTCTTCAAGGTAGCTCGCACCGCACGACCGGAAGCTGATGGTTCCTGATGACGCGATGATCAACGGAGTCGAATCGACGCGATCGAGCCCGAAATCGCTCGATCCACGTCGATCGTTGCCGAGAGGCTGAGCGGCGCTCCGTCGCGCTCGGCGAGATCGACGAAGTTGGCGCGCGTGACGTTCAGCAGCGGAGACGGCGTGAGGTGCACCGCGCTCACCATAAGAAGCACCCGCACCACGACACCGTCCCCTCGATCGGCTGGCTTCAAGGCGGACACCACGCCGCCGCCGCTGACACCAAGGAGCGAGACGAGCGGCGCGAGATCGAGAGTCTTCGCTTGATCGAGCGGGACCGCGCGAAGCTCCAGCGGTCGATTGAAGGCTTGCGCAAGAAGCTCCGCTTGCGAGACGTCCGCGACGCGCTCTAATCGCCATTCGATGCGATGAGAGCCCGAGTCGTCGCCCGTCCCGCCCTCGAAGTCACATTGCTCCGACGGCGCCCAACGAACCGCCATGAGCTCCACGACGCCCTGCTTGCTCATCGACACGCCTGTGGACTGACGGAGCAATATGGCATTACCGCCCGTCTCCGCCCACTGGACGGCGGGGTGAAACGTCGGCTCGTAAACGCGCTGCATCGGTCGCTCGACGAAACCCGCAGGCGACGACGTGCGCAGCGGCGTCGTCCCTGTGAACGCGAAGCGCACGGTGCGCGTCGTCTTCTGCGCTGCGTTCGTGGTGATCGCGAGCTCGAGCCCCGTGCTCCCCGCGGAGAGCGTCGCCTCACGCGTCGTGCCGTTGGAGTCGAACGCGACGCGCGCTCGCAGCGGCCCGGACTCGACCACGCGAACCGTGTCAGCGCCACCGGCCGCCGGGAGAGGCGAGAGCTCGCAGCCGCTCATCTCGCTACCGACTCGCCACAAGCCGCCGGTGTCTTTGTAGTCGGCAATCACCATCGAAGGCGCAGACAGCATTTCCACGCTGTCGATCACCACCGAGGTGAGCGCGAACACTCCGGCGGCGGCGTCCCATCGTGCGCGCACGTGCTCGTTGTTCAACACGACCCTCTGCGCGTCGCTCGTCAGCGTGACTCGCGAGGAGATCGCCGCTGGCGCGCCCGCGAGGAAATCGAGCGCCTTCCACGCGAAGGAAGGCATCTTCGCGATCGCGACGTCGAAGGTGGCTGTCTTGTCGCCCAGAGTCGGCGCGAACGCGAGCGCCATCGACACCTCTTGATTGTCGCTCACCGCATGAATCAGGGGCGCCGCGCCTTGTTCGAGCGGGAACGAAACCTGCGCGACGTCGTCCCGGATCGCGCTCGACGCGTTGAGGAGCAGAGCGCGATACTTGGCATTCGCCGTAATCGGTATTCGTCTCGCGATCGCCGAGGCGACCGCGTCGAGCTCGGTCTCACCCGCGAGCTTCGTCTCCGCGAGGAGCGGCAGTTGCTCGTTCGCGGCGACGTCGTTCGCCGAGGTCCCAGTGACGAAGTCGTGGTGGTCTCCGCGCGTCAGCTTCTCCAGCTCTGGTCGCGCCGCGAGAGTGATCGCCCTGCCGTCCGCGCCGAGTACGGTCGCGAACGTCTCCGCGACGAAGAACGGCCGAGCGGAGTCGCGCACGCCGCGCTTGATGTCCGCGCGCGAGCCGTAGAAGCCCATGTAATAGGGAGTCAGCTCGTTGGTCACGGTCGGGAGCACGTCTCGCCAATAACCGATTAACGTCTCGTAGTCGTCGAACGGCGCTGCCACGACGAAGACGTGCGTGATCGGATATCGCCGTTGATTGTAGCCGTCCGCGTATTTGATTAGCTGAGCCTTCGGCGCCTGGAAATCGCAGCCCACGGGGACGAACTGGTACGGCGTCTTCGACCACGGCGTGAGCTCGGCGACGTAACTGTCTATTTGCGAGTCCGTATAATCGGGAGTGTCGTTGAGCGGCCCCGTGTGACCGCCGGGCACCTCGAGCTTCTCCTGATAATCGATATTGTCTCCTTGGCAATACAGGCGCGGTCCTGCCAAGTAATGGGCGAGGATCGACGCGCCGCCCGCGCCTTGCCACACGAAGTCCGCGGAGCCTGCCTTCTGCAGCGCTTCGCCGG
>JANYHY010000102.1 GCA_025362165.1 Myxococcales bacterium
GCTCACTTCGGGACGTACGACTACACAGCGAGCTGCTCGATCACGGCGGCGCACCAAGAGATGTTGCACCCCGCGTGTGACTTCGCGCGGCACGCGATGCAGGTCGCGTTCGCTGGGACTGGCGTGTTCTTGTCGGATGGCGCGACGAACGTGATGCCTACTGGGCCGCACAAAGATCCGAAGACGCACGAGCAGCGGGCGGAGAATCGCGCGGCAGTGCATCGCGCATGGCGACTTCACGCCGAGCACGTGCGCCACTCTCTGCGCAACGCGTACTACCAAGGTTGGGATCTCCACCCGGCGCAGCTGCCCACGCGCTACGCGGCGGTCATCTCGTTCTTCCTCGAGGGCCTGCCCGCCGCGACAGAGCGCTTGAAGAACTTCGTCGACAAGGCCGCACAAGCCACGCTCGTCGGCGACGTGTTCGACGACGCCGCGACTGGTCAAGGGTTGCTGAACTTCTTCTTGCGCGGCCTGTCTTCAGGGGCGCTCACCGTAGACGAAGCGAAGGCGACAGGCCTCTCGCTCGATGAGTACCGCTCGAGATCGTTCCTGAAGATCTTGGAAAATCGCAAGCGCATGTAATGCGTCGAGTGACCGAACGACCACGAGTCAAGCAGCGCGAGCTCACCAAGCCCTGGTGTTCGAGTGGCTTGGTCTGCGAGTGGGGCTGTGCAACTATCCGCGGCATGCGCCGTATCACGCTCGCTTCCGCTTCGTTCGCGTTGCCGCTTCTCGCGCTCATCGTCACAGACGCGTGCGTCGGCGACACGCCGGCGACCCCGACGACTCTCGACTCCGGCAACAACGCTGACACCGCGGCGCCCTCGGACGTCTCCGTCCCCGTGGACGCAGCAGACGCGGCGACTGGACAGGCGATCGAGATCTCGACCGGCGTCAACCACGCGTGCGCGCTCACCGCGACCGGCGCAGTCTACTGTTGGGGCAGCGACGAGAACGGCGCAGCGGGCGTCGATCCGAAGACGGCGTCGACGTGCATGTCCAACAACACGAGCTTTGCCTGCGTGACGACGCCTACGCGCGTCGCCAACCTCCCGCCGATGGTTCACCTCGCGCGCGGACTCGGAGATCAGCTCTCGTGCGCTTATTCGCAGACCGACCTGTATTGCTGGGGCGCCAACAACCACGGCCAGCTTGGGCACACGCCCGGTCTCGGAGACGTGGCTCAGTGCGGGCCATCCAAGATCCCCTGTAGCTTCACGCCAACGAAGGTGCCGCTCACCGGCGCGATCACGTCCGCGTCTGCGGGCTTTCAGTTCGCGTGCGCGATCGCTGGCGGCGCCGTCAGTTGTTGGGGCACCAATGGCAACAACCAACTCGGCTCGGCAGGCGCGACGTCAGAAGGCACGGTCTACCCGGTGCCTGGCGTGCCGAACCCGGCGACCGTGTCGGTCGGCCTCGTGGGCACGGTCGCGTGTGCGATCTCGGGGAGCGACGCCTACTGCTGGGGCGCCAACAACTTCGCGCAGCTCGGTCACGCGGCGAACACTGGCGGCGACATCACGTGCAACAGCACTCCGTGCTCCTCTGGACCCGTGAAGGTCCCGGTAGGGACCTCGGTCGACGGCGTCGAGACGTCTGGCTTCGTGCAGTGCGCGCACGCGACGAGCAACAAACTCGTTTGTTGGGGCTACAACCAGTTTGGCAACTTGGGACTTGGCTACAGCACGGGAGCGCCGTTGGCCCCTATCACGAGCCTCGATCCCGCCTTCTCCGTCTTCAGCACGCGCGGTCTGAATTGCGCAAACACTCCACGACCCGACGCCGGCACTGGGATCGCGTGCTGGGGCCCCAACGTGTTCGCGCAAGTTGGTGACGGCACGACGGGGACGAAGCTCGCGGACGGCGGCATGGGAAATTGTGCGGGCGGCGGCCCTTGCGTCGCGTTCCCGGAGATTCTGTCTGGGAGCGGAGTCAAACAGGTCAGCGCGAGCCCCGAATTCGTCGTCATCCTGCGCGGTGTGCAGATGTTCGGTTGGGGTCGCAACGATCTCGGAGAGCTCGGACACGCACCCCTGACGAGCGGCGACTCAACATGCAACGGCTCGGTGCCGTGCGCGCTGAACGCGACCCCGATCACCCTCCCGCCGTGATCAGCCGTGATGGAGCGTTGGCTTCATGCGTCTGACCGAAGCTCAGCTCCCTCGATATGTCGAGTAGCCGAACGGGCTCAACAAGAGCGGGACGTGGTGGTGCGTCGCTTCGGTGATCTCGAACACGATCGAGACCTCTGGAAAGAACGCGCGCGCCGCGTAGGCCCTCGTGTCGAACGTAAGTCGATAGGTGCCGAGCTCGACACCAGAAGGCGCGAGCGTCTTGTTGCGGCCGTCAGTGTCGGTCTCTCCCGTGCCGATGCGCGTCCAGGTTCCATCCCGCGAGCGCCGATCGAGCGTGACGGGCACAGCCCTCGCGGGCTTTCCGATCGCGGTGTCGAGCACGTGCGTGGAGATCGTCGCGCTCACGTTCTAGCCCCCGATCAACTTCAGCAGCCTGAGGTTCATGATCTGTCGCAGCTCTTCTGCCGCGACCGTGAGCTCGGCCTGGGGCGTGTTGTGAAGGCGTGAGCGCATGATGTGCAAGATGTCCGCGCCGGTCTTGCCCGTCGCGTTGATCAAGCAGACCCAGCCGAACTTCTCTTCGTATTGCGCGTTCGCGATCGCGACCGACGAGAGCGTTTGAGAGCTCGCGCGTCGCGCAGTGCCTTGCTCGCTCGCGCTCCACTTGGTCTCGCGCTGCGGGCTCGCCTTCGTCTCTCCGATGCGCGGGTGAGCCGCGAACGCCTCGAGCCACGCCTCCCGTGGGAGCGCCTTCCACGTGGTGTCCGCGATCTCGAGGAGCTGCGAGCCGCTCGTGAACGGGCGAGAGCGAGACATCGCGCGCACCCAAGCCGTGGCCGCGCAGCACGGGCGTAGGTGCGCTTCGAGTGCGCGTGGGCCGAGACCGTTCAAGTACCGGGCGAGAGCGTCTGCTTTGCCGACCTCGTTGAGCCGACCAAACACGCGCAAGCGACTGACGCCGCCGTCTGGGTAGACCTTCATGCGCACGTGCGTGAACGGACCGCGCAGCGAGAGCTCGTCCGCGAAGACGTGTCGCGTGTGCGCCATGAGCTTGACGCGCGGGACCACGACCATCCACGGACCATCAGCGGTCGCGCCCCCTTCGATCGACGCGCTATCGGGGAAGTTGCCTTTGAAGTGGTTGGTGTCGATCTCGACGCGCTCGATCGTCCCTTCGCCAGCGAGCTTGAGCACGGCCCAATCATGGGTCTCTGGGTTCACTCCGCGGCGCCGCTTGGTCTCCCACCCGTCGCTCATGTTGGCGGCGCGCCCGGGCGCGATGAGGTTGTGCTTGGGTCCGAAGAACATGTCGCTGCAGGAGAGGACCTCGCCGCCGGTCTCGAGCGCAGCGAGATCGATCTCGTTCTTTGCTCCACCGAGCGCGCGCCAATCGGGAGCGACCGTGCCGTGGACTCGCAGGCGCGCGACGCCTCCGTCTGGATAGATGATCAAGCGCAGGTGCGTCGCGACGAAGTCGCTCGAGACGTCGAAGAAGTTGAGCGTGTCGCCTTCGAGCGGAGTACGCGGCGCGACCTTCACCCACTCGGTCGCCGACGAAGTGAGCACTTCGACGGTCGTGTCCGATCGCATCTGGCACGCCTCGAGCTCGAAGGCCTCGGGGAAGTTGCCCTTGAAGAAGCTCGTGTCGACGACGAGGCCGCGCACGATCCCAGGCATGCCCAAGCGGATGATCGCCTCGTCGTGGATGTCCGGTCCGATCGCACGCTTGCGCCGGGACTCCCAACCGTCCATCCATTTTCCGCGATCGGTGTACTCGTGCTCGAGGAACTCAGCGGGGGCGGACTTCAGCAGGTTCTCTTTGCCCGCGAAGAAGTCATCGCTCGCCCACAGCACGTGACCGCCGAGCTTGTCGACGGCGAGATCCACGAGGTCCCTGAAGTCACTCATCACGACTCTCCCTTAGCGGTCCGTTTCATCAATGCCGCGAATAAATTCGCGGTCGCTGCTTCGCAGCAAAACGGACCACTAGACTTGTCTTGACGGGGCTTCGCCCCGAGCCCCAAAACCGCTCCCGCGGTTTTTCTAGTGGAGCATTCCGCAAAATCGTTAGGCTTATTGGTGGGCGTCATTTGCGGGATGCTCCCCTAGCAAGCCACTTGCCGGTCCGTGCGCCGGTGACACGCTCTCCTCGAAGCCATGTCTCGCGCACGACGCCGAGAAGACTCTGTCCCATGTAAGGTGTCACCTTGTTTCTGTGCTCGACGAGCGCCTCGGTCACTTGGAAGCTCGCGCTTGGATCGAAGATCGCGAAGTCGGCGTCGCGACCTGCTTCGATCGCGCCCTTGCGCTTCAGCCCTGCGAGCCGCGCAGGTGCCTCGCTCATCCAAGCAGCGATTCGATCGAGGCCGATGCCTCGCTGCGCGCACTCCGTCCACACCACCGATAGCCCGAGCTGAAGCGACGCGATGCCGCCCCACGCAGCGTCGAAGTCACCGAGGTCTTCGCGTTTGAGCTCGGGAGTGCAGGGCGAGTGATCCGTCACGACCGAGTCCAACACGCCTTGTTTCAGCCCAATCCAGAGCGCCTCGCGGTTCTCGTGCTCGCGGATCGGAGGCGCGCATTTGTACGAGGTGGCGCCGTCGGCGATCGACTCTGACTCGAGGCGAAGATAGTGAGGCGTCGTCTCGGCGGTGAAGGGCAGGCCCGCCTCCTTGGCAGCGCGTACTGTCGCGAGCGCGTTGGACGACGAGAGGTGAACCACGTGCGTGCGCGCGCGTGTCTCCTTGCAGAATGCCAAGAGCAGCGCGACTGCCTCGTCTTCTGCGCGCTTGGGTCGCGACGCGACATAGCGCGCATAGGAGCGCGTGTCCGCGTTGGGGAGTGAGCGCAGAGCTTCGGCGAGGGGGCCGGGGAGCTCCGCGTGCACGAGCAGCGGCGCGCCCGTGTCGGCGAGCACGTGCATCGCCTTCAACAGATCTGCCTCGTCCAGGCGCGGAAACTCATCCACTCCCGAGTCGACCAAGAAGCACTTGAAGCCAAGCACGCCCGCGTCGAGCAGTCCGCTCAACAGCATCCCTGCGACCACCACAGTCGACGCGCTGCACCGCAAGCGCGAGGCGATGGAGGGCAAGCTCGCGATCGACGTCGGCTTGTGGGGCGGAGCGGTGCCTGGAAATGATGGCGCGCTGCGCGGACTGCTCGACGCGGGCGTGCTCGGCTTCAAGTGCTTCTTGGTCGACTCCGGGGTCGATGAG
>JANYHY010000135.1 GCA_025362165.1 Myxococcales bacterium
CTAGGCGAAAACATCGCAGTGCGCGCCATCTGTCCCCGTTCAAGGCCCGCCAGACTGCTGTTCCAACAAGCAGCTCTCCCCTTTGCATCCGCACTGTCAAACTCGTGCAGGCCCTCGTCCAGACAGCCGAGCCGTCCCAACGCTACAAACAATTCGGAGAGGAGATCGATGCGGTGCGCGCCCGGGTCGCCGCGGAGATCGGCCCGAGCGATCTTGCGCACGTCAAATGCCTCCATCGCTTCTCACGTGGGATGGAGATCGCGGGCCGCGCGATGTTGCATTTCGTCATCGATCTGCTCTCCGAATTCTTTGTAGCGTTGGGACGGCTCGACTGCCTGAACGAGGGCGTGCATGGACATGTCTCCGATGGACGGCTCACGGCGCGTGAAGAGTCACGCACGGCGCCACCGCCTGATGCACCATTGATAACTGTGACAGTGTTTACTGTCAATGTATCTCCGCGTCGATTTTGCGTCTACCCGCGCGGTCGAGGACGCCATGACTCAGGCGCCGTACACGGTCGCACCGGAGACTCCAGTCGAAGACGGTCGTGGGTCTTCACGACGTGGACGCCTGCCGCGCGTTCGCCGAGATGCTCCACGAAATAGCAAGCGCGGCCCACCGCAGTGTCGCCTAGGAGTTTGGAGGTTGCGACGCGCCCGTACGTTGCGTAGCAACGAGCGGATGAATGGTCTCTTGCTCGAGTCTGCGACGCGACTTGCTCAGCGCATCCGCGATCGCGAAGTGACGAGCGAGGAGGTCGTGCGCGTGCACATCGAGCACGCCAAGCGAACACACGGCAACCTCAACGCCATCGTGATGGATCGCTACGAGGCAGCTACTGCAGAGGCGCTGGCCGTAGACGCGCGCGTGCGCAAAACAGCCGAGGATCTGCCTATCTTTCTAGGCGTCCCTTGCAGCATCAAGGAGTGCTACGCGTTCACTGGAATGCCGCAGTCGAGCGGCCTCGTGTCGCGCAAAGACTTCCGCGCCACCGAAGACGCCCCCGCGGTGGCCAGGATCCGCGCGGCTGGCGCGATCCCCATCGGCGTCACGAACACGAGCGAGCTCTGCATGTGGATGGAGAGCTCCAATCATTTGTATGGCCGCACGAACAACCCTTATGACAGGCGGCGCACCGCGGGGGGCAGCTCTGGTGGAGAGGGCGCGCTCGTCGGCGCGGGCGTCACGCCGTTCGGTCTCGGCAGCGACATCGGCGGATCGATCCGCATGCCCGCGTTCTTCTGCGGCGTGTTCGGCCACAAGCCCACGCCAGGCGTGATCCCGACGGAAGGACAGTTTCCAAGCGCGCACGGCACACCCTTGCGCCTGCTGACGTCCGGACCTCTCGCGCGTCGCGCAGAGGACCTCTGGCCGCTCGTGTCGCTGCTCGCCGATCCCGGCAAGCTGATCGGAAAGCCGGACGAGGTCGCGATGCGCGACTTGATCGTCTTGGACGTTCCCGACAACGGCAGGCTGCGCGTGTCGAAGGCGCTGCGCACTGCGCAGGTTCGGGCGGCAGACGCGCTGGCCAAGCGGGGCGCGAAGGTGCGCAGATTTCGGAGCGATGCGTTCGCGCAATCGATCGAGATCTGGGCGGCTCTCATGGCGGAGTCCGAGGGCCCAACGTTCTCCGAGATGCTCGGCGGCGGCGCTGCGATCAAGCCCGTGCGCGAGCTCGCCAAATGGGCGGTTGGGCGCAGTGACCACACTTTCCCAGCGATCGGCCTTGCGATCGTCGAGAAGCTCGACACGCTCCGCGGGCCCGCTGCCAAGCGCATCGCGAGCCTTGCCCGCACGCTCCGTCACGAGATCGAAGACGCGCTCGGCGACCACGGCGTGCTGCTCTATCCCTCGTACACGCGCGTCGCCCCGCGCCACCACACGCCGATCGCGCTGCCGATCCAGTGGATGTATACTGCAATCTTCAACGCGCTCGAGCTGCCGGTCACTCAAGTGCCGCTCGGTCTCGACGAGCGCGGCAGGCCGTTGGGCGTGCAGGTCGTGGGCGCTCAGTATCGCGACGCGATCACGATCGCGGTGGCGCGGGCTCTTGAGGAGGAGCTCGGCGGATGGGTGCCGCCTACTGCGTAATCAGCGCCGACGACGCTTGGCTTGGCAGCTCGGGCACACGCCATACATTTCGTGTTTGTGACTGCGGAGCTCGTAGCCATAGCGCGCGGCTACCTCCTCTTGCAGCGTCTCGATCCGCGGCTCCTCGAACTCGACGATGCTCGCGCACTCGATGCAGATGAGGTGATCGTGATGCGTGAGATCGTCCGCGAGCTCGTAGCGGGCGAGGCCATCCGTGAAGCGCCGCTCGTTTGCGACGCCGCACTCGGTGAGCAGCTTGAGTGTGCGATAGACGGTCGCGTAGCCCACGCGAGGGTCCTTCGCGCGCACGACCGCGAGGAGCTCTTCGATGCTCAGGTGATTGGGAGAGTCGAAGAACGTCTCGACGATCAGCCGACGTTGGTCGGTCGATCGAAGCCCCTTCTTGACCATGTGCTCCTGAAGAAGCGTGCGAAAATGGTCGAGATCGGGCTGGCTCCGCGCTTGGGCGTCTTCGCCCTTCACGTGATGTTCCCCATGTGCAGAGGAGGAGTATAGCCTCGGTCAATGCGCGTGGTCATCTCGACGTCGCTCGCGACGGTGGTTTTGTGCATGGGATCATCGGCGGTCGCGGATGACAACCTTGTCGTCGCCAACGGCGAACGACAACAGCTGAGCGGATTGGCTTCGCCAGTCTCAATTGCGGTCGATGCACGCGTGGACGTCCCGATCGCTGCCGTGGGCGGCGCTTCTTGGATCGCGAGCGAGATCTTCAAGGCTGATCTCGTCTCGGATCGCTGCCGTTGGTGCGATCGCGACGGCGCGGGGCACGACACGCTCAACGGCCTGGATTCGAGCGTCCGAGACGCGTTCAAGTGGAGCAACACGAGCACGGCGAACACGGTCTCCAACATCACGGGCTTCGTCGGCGCTCCGCTCTTCGCGCTTGGAGGCGTGACGCTCGGTGCGGCGCTCGATCATCGTATCAAGGACGCGCCCGCAGACGCGCTGCTCGTGATCGAGTCCGCCGTGCTCGCGGCAGACCTCAATCAGTTCGTGAAATTCGTCGCGATGCGCGAGCGCCCGTTCGTGCACGTGTTGCCTCCGCTCGCCAAGCCAGACACTCCGCAGCCCGCGGACAACAACGTGAGCTTCTTCTCCGGGCACACGACGCTCGTCTTCTCGCTCGCCGTGAGCGCGGGCACCGTGACCTCGATGCGACACCGGAAATTAGCGCCGTTCGTGTGGGCGGCGGGTCTGACCGCGGCGGTGTCCACGACGTACTTACGCATCGCGGCGGACAAGCACTACTTCACGGACGTGCTCACGGGCGCGGCGTTTGGCTCCTTGTTCGGCTTCGTCGTGCCGTTCTTTTTTCACGCGCCGATCAAAAGCGGCGAGGTCGCGTGGTCGCTGGTGCCCGTCCCTGGAGGCTTGGGTGTCGGCGGCGTCTACTGAGGCGCGCACGTCGACACGCCTGCGCCGACGATGGTGCCCGAGTAGGTCGTCGCGGTCGACTCGCTGAGCGTCATGGGATCGAACTTGGTCACTGTGGAGGGGCCGTTCGGTGAAGTGAACACCCAGAACACTCCGCCCCAGAACGCGAACGCGAACGCGTCGTTCGAGCCACCGATCAGCAGGTTGTCGACTCCGGTGACCTTCGCGGACTTCGGATCGATCTGCGCGATGTGCGCGCCTGAGCCCTGCGTGTTCGGCCAGTATGCGAAGAGGCGACCGTCACCAGTGCCCGTGAGCTCCGAGCGCGGAATCGGCGGGTTGAATGCGTTCACGAAGCTGAGCACGAACGACTTGGTGTCGACGATGCCGAGACCCTTGCTCTGCGGCGTGTTGAACGTGCTCTCGGCCACGAACAGGCTCTCACCCATGTTGTCGCCCGAGTAGCCCATGCCGAATGTGGTGAAGCCGAGCTGCCCTGGCTTGAAAGCGGTCGCCTTGCAAGCGGCGGTCGCCGTCGACACTTCGTACAGGCGTCCGTCCGTGAACACGACGTACGCGGTGCCCGTTCGATTGACGCCCATGGAGAATGGAGTCGTCATCGGCGCGCTCGGACACGAGATGGTGCCGATCGTCTTGAAGCTCAAAGACGGAGGATAGAAGCTGACGAGCTCTCCCTTTTCCGTGATGAGGTACACAAGCGTCGAGCCTGCATCAGGGCAGTCGTTCGGCGGTGACGAGTCGGGCTTGGACGCGTCGAAGCCGGGCGAGTCGTCGAGGACGTCTGCGAGTCTGTCTCGCGTCGCGTCTTTGACGTCTTTGCCTGCGTCGAGTGACGCGTCAGGGAGCGAGCCGTTCTCGTCGCTCAACAAGCCCGTGCGTGTTCCGCAGGCGACGACGAGGATCCCAAGAGTGCCGAAGAAGAGACTGCGTTCACGACCGCGCATGGCGCATGCCTTAGCATCGATCTCGCCGCGACGCCTGCTTGCTGCCGCCTTCAGCGGACATCAACGGCCTTCGGCAAGTGGAGGTGCCGTTGGCACGTTCCAGTTGGTAGCCGTTTACGGTGTCGCCTGGGTCCACGCTTTGATCGCGGCGCCGTCGTCCGCGGTGAGGGCTTGGTTCTGCGGCATTGTCTTTTGCACGAACACGCGACTGTAGATGTCTTGTCGTCGCGCGGCCCAAGAGCCGTACGTCGAGAGATCGATGCCCGAGGTTCCTCCCGGGCCGTGGCACTGACTGCAGACGCGCGCGTAGACGGGGAGCACCGATTTGCGCCAGGTGGACTCGTCTCCCGAGACCGGCACGCCGTACCGAGAGAGAGCGCCTTGCGACACAGCCCAGACGTCGCCAGTCGCGGAGGCGAAGAGTGTCGCGTCTGCCGGGACGTTCGCCGCTCCGCGCATGACGGCGTCCTTCGTCGCGAACCCGAGGTCGGTACCGGCCGCGAACCAAAGGCGGCCACCGCCGAACGCGAGCCCGTGCAGCGTGCTGCTGTCCTCGTACACGGGATCGAGCGCGCCTCTACTCTCCGCATACAGCTTGTGCGCGGTCTCGACCCACAGCGAGCCCGCCGCGTCGAACGCGACTGCGACTGGATGATCTGCGGCGTAGTCGCTGCCGGTCCGTGATTTGAGGTCGATGACGCGCACGCGACCCTGCGCGGTGATCCCCGCCGCCCGATGCGAACCTGCGACGAGCCCGGTGAGCGCGCCATCGAGCAAGGAGACCGTGACACCGTCGGAGATCGCCAGACCCGTGTCCGTCGAGAAGACCGCCCACGCGCCGCCAGCGCTCGCGACGCCTGTGATCTTCGACTGCGCGAGGCCATAACGATCGCTCACGTCTTCCATCGCCACTCTGCCGCGAAGGCGGTGGAGTCGACCGTCCGCGGACACCGCGACGAGCCATGTGCCTGTGCCGTCCGCCGCTGGGATCGACGTCGCGACGGGCTGCCACGCGGTCACGGTCACGTCCGTGGTCGCGAGCGCGCCGCCCGCGAAGATGAGCGCGCCTTTGTCTCCGAACACCACGACGTCGTCCGCGATCTCTGCGACCGACGACACGTGCCCTGTGTCTGCGCTGCTGACATTCCATTGCACGCTGTCGATCTGGGTCGTCTGCGCCCCGAGCGTCGTCTGGCTTTGCATGTAACATGCACACATTCCGAGGCCGAAAATGGCTGCGGCGCGCGTCATCGGAGCAACGCCTTGATGACCTCGCCGTCGCGCATGTACTTGCGAGGGTCGATCTTGAATGCGCCCATGAACGTCGCGAGCACGTCTGCTGGAGACGGCGCGCGGTCTCCGTCGGAGAACACGCCCTTCTGCTCGACAGGCAAGAGCTGCTGCGGATCGCTGGCGCCGAACACGGTGTTCGCCTTGATGCGCGGCGAGACGATGAGCGCGCTGTTGTTCGGGTAGTGGTCTCGCCCGCCGCTCAAGTTGATCTGCGGCGTGCGGCAGAACTCGCTCACCACGAGGATGTGAACGTGGTCGCTCA
Organism: Myxococcales bacterium; assembly: GCA_025362165.1. Taxonomy (GTDB): domain Bacteria; phylum Myxococcota_A; class Polyangia; order Polyangiales; family Polyangiaceae; genus JANYHY01. The sequence goes on from JANYHY010000135.1 coordinate 6,010, forward strand.
ACTTGTCGTTGGAGCCAACGAAGGTCGTGTTGTCCATCTCGCGGATCAAAGACGCGATCATCTCGAACGTCTCTTGGATGATCTGCGGGTGGAACTTGTAGTTGGTGTTGTGTGTGTCGCAGCTCGTCATCTGAAAGCTCACGACGCGTGCCACCTGCTTGCGGATCGCCTCCACGGCGAACGCCGCGTTGAGCCCGCCGGTCTTCTGGTACTGCTGGCCCGCGTAGAAGAACGACGGGTGCGCGGCCTTGAGCTTGTTCGCGTCGAACAGCCCGCGAATGTCATCGCTCAAGATCTGCGGCATCCTGCCGACCTGAAGATCGAAGGCCTGCGGGACCTGCGGATAGTAAGCGTCTTGCGCGAGCTCCTTCGACTCCTTGTCGAGCAGCGTCGTGACGTTCGCGCGATCCTGATCCGAGTCGTAGAGCGTCGTGCGCGCGAGCGACTTGGCGACCGCGGTGACGTCGGTGACGCGCAGGGGAGAGACGCTCGCGTCCAGGTTGTTGCCGATGAACGTCGACGGGAAATTCACCGACACGCTAGGCAGGAAGTTCTGCTGCGAGACGAGCTCGTTCGCGAGCATGGTGTCGATGCTCGCCGCGACGGGTCGACCGCCCGCGAGGTGTCGTCCAGTCGAGGAGAAGTACGTCCCGTCTGGATGGCTCACGGTGTTCATGGCGAGCCCGTTGATCAGCGTGAAGCGATCGAACATGTCGGCGAGCGAGCCCATCGCCGGACCGAGCAGGTAGTTCCCCTTCTGCAAGAGCTGGAACGTCTCGTCCGCGCCGCCGTCCAGCGGTTGGTTCTGCCATCCTGTGATCTTGGTCGGATCGATGTCGAGGGTGGTCGCTGGATCGCCGATGTAGCCGCCCTTTCGCGAGTTGCGCGGATCGCTCCACAGCGTGACGTCCCAGCCACCCGCTTGGTGGATGAGGATGAAGAACTCCTTGCTGTTGCCGGTGTCGGCAAGCGCCCGTGCGATAGGACCGCTCGAGAACGCCGCCGCGGCTCCTGCGCCGAGGACCTTGAGAAACGTGCGTCGTGATTGGCTCATGATCGTGCTCGCCTCTCAATAGAACTGGAATTCGGGGTGGCGAACGAGGCCGTAGCAAACGGTCGCCCAGCCGGCTTGGTCGGACGTCAAGCGCGACGCCGGAGCGCCGGTGGCTTTGTGCGCGGCGACGGTCTTCGTGTAGAGGTCGAAGAAATCGCTGACACGATCGGTCGGACCGAGCGCGGCTGGGTAACCGAGGAACGTGCGGTGGACGACGTCGAAGCGCGACGCGAACGCGCCGAGATCCGCCGACCCAGTGCCGGGATCAAAGTCGAAGACGAGCCTCTGGCCGATCGGCGTGCCTGCCTGCAAATCGTGCTCGATGGAGCGATCGCAGAGCGCGATGCCGAGTCGCTCGAACGTCGCGAGCATCAGCGTGTTGGTCTGGGTCGCACGCGGGATGTCGACGCGATAGTCCGGCATCCCCAACGACGAGAGGTAGTCGTTCCACGTGTCGAAGACGGCGGACTGGTCGTTCGCGCGCAGCGCCTTCTGCGCAGCCATCGGCGACAGTCCGCCGAACAGGTGCAGGTACGTTCGGATGTACGCCTCGGGCGGCACCATTCGCGGACCGTCCTTGGGGGTGTTGTCGAGGCCGAGGTCTCCGTGACCGGGGATCGACGAGACGGGAACTCCAGAGAGCTCGTCGACGCTGCTGCACGCCGACTGCGCGATCGCGAACGCGCCTGCCGCGATGATCGCGAGCCCGATTGCGAGGGTCCTCGTTTGTCGTCGCCTATGGCGAACGACAACAACCAGGCGGATTGGCTTCGCCAGCCTCATTTGACACCTCCGGTTCGCCACGCGGTGCTCGAGAGGTTGTTCGCCTTCTTGTACGCGTCGCTGATCACGAGAGCGCGAACGAGCGCCCTCATGCTGTAGGTCACGCCGCCCTCGCCCTTGCTGAACTGATCTGCGAGCTGCGCTTGCAACGCGGAGTCGTCCGCCGTGAGCGTGCGCCCGAGCATCGCGGTGGCCATGTTCTGCGCGACGCAGCTCTCGAACTGGCTCGTGCTCGTAAGGTATTGCGCGAGCGCTTGCGGCCCTTGGTCTGCGTGCTCGTGCGAGGAATACGCGCCGCGAAGCGTCGTCGTCGTGGGCGTGGTGAACGCCGGATCGTAGTAGTCGGAACACGTACGCGAGGGCGTCGTCGTGATTGTGTTCGGATCATAAAAGCAGTTCGAGTTGGTGAGCGCGGCGATCGGACTCTGCGCCTTGTCCACGTAGGTAGGGAACTTGTCCGGCGGCAAGAAGGTCCATGTCGACTCTTGGATGCGGCTGAAATATGCGCTCAGCGGCTCGAGCGTCGCGTGACAGAGGTTGCACCCATCGCGCTTGGTAAGGTCGGGCTCGGTCGACGGCTTGAGCGCGACGTTGCCCGCGATGAAGTCCTTGCACGCGAACGCGTTCCACAGGACGTGCGCGCGCGCGCGTCGCGAACCGTACTTGGTAAGGAAGACGGGCATGGTCATGATGCCCGCGGCGTGCGGTCCGCGATCTGGCACTTGCTCCCACTTCTCCACGTCGAACGGCGTGAGATCCGCGGGCAGCTTCGTCGGATCGAGCAGCGGCTCCGGCTGCGTGTAGCCGTACGAGATGCCGCTGCCGCAGCACTGCCCTGGCGCGACTGATTTGTAGAACTGCGCCAGAGGTCCGTTGACCCACGTCTGCTTGCCCGTGAGGACCTGGCGAAAGTCTTTGTCGTTCTGGATGATGTCTTGGAGGAAGGCCTCCGCCTCGCCACCCCAGAAGACGCGCGCCCACGAAGACTGAGCTTGTTCGGTGACGTCGAACGCTTGCAGTCCAGCGACGGGGTGGGAAGGAAGCACGAACGCTGCGTTCTCGAACTTGGAGCCCGCGCCTGGCATGCAGCGCTCGAGGCCGACGCCGCATCCGCACTGCGATGAGAGCCCAGTGCCCGTCGTCGTGGAGCAATCGACCATCTCGCCCGTGTGCTTGGTCTCGTAAGAGGAGGGCTTCGGCGGACAATCGAGGCGACCGAACGGTGGCGCCTTCGGATCACAAGTCCCTGTGAAAGGAGAGGTGGTGACTGGAGCCACTTGGCCTAGCGATGCTTCCTCCGCGCACACGCGAATCTGCGTGTTCGGGTTGATGCCGTCGTCGCTCACGAGACCTGCGGCGAGCGCAAACCCGGGAGTCTTCTGCTGCCACTTGATGGGGTCGTAGAGGTCCGCCGGGCTCTGCGATGTATAGTCGCGATAGAGCCACCAGGGCTTGATCACCCGCGTGTACTTGTCGAGCACGGCCTGCGACACCGCGATCGGAGTGCCCGTAGGGTCTGCGAAGTGAGGGAACTGCACGCCGGTCTCGGCCTGCGTGAGGCAGAAGGCGATGTCCGTCTCTTGGCGCGTGCGCCGCTGCCCAAGTCGGAAGTAGATGTTCATCGGTTTGCTGTCTGGACCGAGCACGCTCACTCGACGAAGCACAGTCTCGGACTGCACGAACTGGAACGAACTGCCGACCTCGAGCCGCAACAAGTCGAGGTACACACGACGAACGCGATCCGCGTACGCGGCGGTATGGAGCTGCTGATCAATCCACCCGTTGAGATCGAAAGAGTCTTGCTCGAACGTCGCGATCTCCGCGCGCGTCGGCATCCGCCCTTGCAGATCGATCGAGATCGATCGGAAGTACCTGTAGTCCGCGAGCGAGCGAGTCGCGGACGCGTCCGTCGTGAAGCCGAGCACGCCCAGGAGTGCCCCGAGCAAGATGGACACCCGGCGACCGGGACCTCGAAGCGGTCTGGGGGTGGACATAACGGTGGTCATCAAACCTCCTCGTTTCCGCGGCGATCGTGCATACAGGTGCTCACTTCCAGCGCAGTTGTGCACGGTCGGTGCCAGCACGAAGATCGAATGCGCAGCCCAACCGCAGAGGCCGACGTCGAATCCTGAAAGGCGAACACAGGCCTGGTCAGGTGCGAATCATCGCTGTTAGTCTGCTGATGTAGTGACAAACACCAGGAGGTCTCCCTTGGCGATCGGTGAGAAAGACGCTGGATCGAGCGCGCGTGTCGAGCCCGTCGCGTCGAAGACAGATAAGCGGAAGCAGAGTCTCTACTTTCCCGAGTCGATGTTGCAGGAGATCAAAGAGGAAGCAGCGCGCCTCGACCGATCGCTCTCGTGGGTCGTGCAGCGCGCGTGGAAGATCTCGCGACTCGAAATCAAGAAGCTGCCGAGCGTGAACGACATCGAGGGTGGCGACGACGACGCTGACGAGTGACCGACGCGCCGATCTCTCAGACCCCTGCGTCGCTCAGACTCGGCGCCGGTGAGACGCACCTCGTGGCGAAGGCGCCGGATGGAACGCGCCTTTTCGTGCGCTGCCGCGAGGGCGAGCACGCGACAGATCACGGGATAGCCGCGACACGCGCGTACTTCTGCGACGGCATCATGTGCGACGGGTTCATCTGGAAGTATCTCTGGGACGCCCTCGCCCCGCTGATGCCGCTCACGCACTGGCACTACCGCGGTCACGGGCGGAGCGCGCCACCGCAGAATCCAGAGCGCGTCGATATCGCGGCGCACGCGGACGATCTCATGAGCGTGCGCGAACTCACGGGCGATCCTCCATGCGTCATTTTCGGTCACTCGATGGGTACGCAGGTGGCGCTCGAGTCTTACCGCCGCCACCCTCATCACGTGCGCGGCATGGTGCTCATGTGTGGCACCTTCGGTCAGCCAACCAAGACGTTCCACGGAAACGATCTCCTCGATCAAATGCTCCCGAGGATCGCGAAGGCCGTGAAGAAGAACGAGGCGGTCGCGCGCGCGCTCTGGAGTCGCATCCCCGAAGGTATGGCGATCAACATCGCGATGCGCGTCGGTGAGCTCGACCCTTCGCTCAACGCAGAAGACGTCAAGCCCTACTTGCAGCACATGAAGGGCCTTGATTTCCCGATGATCGTGAAGATGCTCTCCGCGGCGGGCGAGCACAGCGCAGAGGACATTTTGGGCGAGCTCAAGGTGCCCGTGCTCATCATCGCAGGCGAGCGAGACACGTTCACGCCCGCGTTCCTCGCCGAGAAAATGGCGAAGGTGATCCCTGGGGCCGAGCTGCTCGTCGTGAAGAACGGAACGCACGCGGTGCCGATCGAACAGCACGAGATCATCGACGACGCCATCCGGAGGTTCTTGCGTGAGCGCGTGCTCTCGTAGAAGCGCGCTCCTTGGTGTGCTCGCGGTCGCGTGCACGAAGGATCCTCCAAAGCAAGAGGACGCTCCTGTCGCCGCCTTCGACGCGAGCTCGCTCGGGAGCTTCACGTTCATCGACGCGGAGCCATCGGTCGCCATCGCCGACGCGGCGCCGCCGCCGGAGCTCGACCTTTCGCCGTATCTGACAGCGACTCCGACGAGCGCCAAGGCGATCGGTCACACGTCCGTGGTGTTCAAGTTGGAGCTGAGCGGCGGATTGACTGCCGCGTTCAAACCGGAGTCGAAGCGCGGTCACTCGCGCTACAGAGGAGAGGTCGCGGCCTATCGGCTCAGTCGCGCGCTCGGGCTGCGAAACGTACCTCCCGCGATCGTGCGCACCTTCGACACGACGACGCTGAAGGCTGCCGCGAGCAAGAACAGCAAGGCGCTCTCGCTCTATGACGACGAGGTCGTCGCGCACGCCGGGTACGTCCGAGGCGCGTTGATGCCGTGGATCGCGAACCTCGAGTTCTTGCCGATCGAGACGGACCCGTGGCGAGTGAAGTGGACCAAGTGGCTCGCAGCCGATCAAGAGTCGCCCGTCGCGGACAAAGATCTTGCCGCGCAGATCTCGACGCTCGTGGTGTTCGACACGATCACCGGCAACTGGGACCGCTGGAGCGGCGCGAACGTCGGGATCGACAAGACGACCAACACTCTCTTGTTCGTCGACAACGACGGCGCGTTCTTCGAGCCCGCCCCCGCGGCGCCATTGGCCGCGCAGCTCGCGCTGCTAGCGAAGATCGATCGCTACTCGAAGAAGTTCATCGCCGCGGTGCGCGCGCTCGAGCCGATTCCTCTCTCGGACGCGATCGGCGAAGAAGCGCAAGGGACGCCGTTGTTGGGACCGAAGACACTCGCGAGCGCCGATGAGCGACGGAGGAGAGCGCTCACGATCATCGACGAGAAGATCGCCAAGCTCGGTGAAGCCAAAGTGTTCGCCTTCGAGTGAGCGCCGTCGGTGCGCCACAGAGGGACACAGCACCCTCCGTCGTGAACCTCTGAGAGAGACAACAGGGAGGCTGACTTGGCTCACCGCTTGCTCATACGACGGGGATGCGTTCCATCGGTCTTGCTGTCGTGTTGTTGATGCTTGCGTGTGGTGGTGTGGTCGCCTCTTCGGATGGAGTCGATGGGTCAACGCCGGTCGCAACGGGTCCTGTTTCTTGCGGCTCCAGCACATGCGCCGCTTCGGAGTGGTGTGTGCACCCACCAGGACCAGACACGTTCGTCGAGGCTGGTCCGGAGCCAGTGTGTGCCAGGCTCGATCCTCAGTGCGATCCAACTGCCGCACTCTCCCCACGAGACCTCGCTAGGGCGTGTTGCGGCGCGGCCACCATGTCATCGTTCGCATGCACGGCAACCATCGACGGAGGGGTGCGTGCGCTCTATTGTCGAAATGGTTTTTGCTGACTCGTCGATGAGTCTACTTGGTGTGCACGGTCCCTTGCTCGGGATCACATCGCTTTGTGAGCGACCCAAATCGCCTTCGTCTGGCCGGCGTCGCCAGGTTGGCTTCGGTGGAAGTAGAGCGTGCAACCGTCTGGCGAGATGTAATCCGGGAAATCGTCCAACGACGTGTTGAGCTCCTTCACCAACGCCGGCGAAGTGAACGGCGCGTTGACCGAATAACGCGTCGAGAACCAGATATCGAAGCCACCCTGCGCGTTGGGCTCCACGCGAGTAGACGCGAAGTACATCAGTCGATCGTCCGGACTGACGGTCGGGAGCTCCTCTTGCGCTTGACTGTTGAGCTCACCGACGTTGGTCGCGCTGATGAAGTTCTTGCCCGAGCGATATGCGCGGTAAAGATCGAGATCGCCCGTGTTGGGCGCCGCGGCGAAGTAGAGGATCTGGCCGTCGAAGCGAACGAACGGGTCCGTCACGATCATGAAGTTCCCGAGGCTAGAAATGCCACTCGGTTGTCCGAACGGGCTCATCGTGTCCGCGCGCTTGGCCACGAGCACGCTCTGGCTGGGCGAGATGCGCGTCGACTCGAAGACCAACATCAAGCCGTCCGCGGTGATGGAGGCGTGCGTGTCCACCTGGGGCGAGTCGAGCGTGTCGAGGTTCTTGAAGTTGGAGAACGGGTCCGAGACCTTCGCGCGCGTCGCTACCCACAAATCCTGCCCGCCCTGTCCACCTGGACGCGACGACGTGAAGTACGCGGTGAGCTGATCGAACGAGAGTCGAAGCGACGCTTCCGTTCCGCTCGCGTCGAGCTCGGCGACGAGCGTTGGAGGATCGAACGGCTTGCCCGGATCGCACATCGCCCCGCCGTCGAGGTCGGGCAGCTGCGAGCTGTCGGGCAGGATCACGTCGAACACAGGTGACGTATCAACGATCGCCCCGTCTCGAGATGCGTCAGCGCCCGCGTCTACGGGCGTGCTCGTGTCGTCTCCGCCACACGCCCAAAAGAGCGCGCCCGTCGATGCAAACGCGAGAGGGACGAAACGCCGCATGGAGAGTTCTTACGGCCAACAGCGTGACGAGTCTAGTACCGCGATTCCGTCGAAACGACGGGTGCTGCGCACGAGCAGCTTCGCTGCATCGCGGCACTAGACGGTCTACTTGGGCTTCGCCCAAACCCAGAAATTCGCTCCCGCGAATTTCCTAGTGCCGTCGATTCAATAGAATCGAGGCACTAGCTCGCTTCGCTCACGCGCTGATGCAACCCCATGCGCTCGGCCACTCCGTCTCGGTATCGATGCCACGCCGCCAACGCTCGCTCGCACGCGAGCACCACATCTCGCTCGAGCTCCGGCGGAGTGTGACCGAGCACCGCCGACCACGCGTCACCGCGATGACCGCCCTCGACGTCACCGTGCGCGCGAACGAGCTGCATCGCTGATGGAGGACACCCATAATGCAGGACGAGCGGGTGCCTGGAGATCGCGTCTTCGCCCTTGGCGCGAGCGAATCGACCGTCGAGCTCTGCGCGCTCGTTGAGGCTTCCCTCCACGAAGATCGTGAGCAACGCGGCGCCCGCTTGCCACGGCGTCCGAGTCGAGCCTTCTCGGAGCAGCTGGCGATAGGACTGCGCCGCGGGGTGCAATGTCGACGCTACAGATTCGTCGAAGTCCGAGCGTGAGAATCCGAGACCTTCCATCATGCGCAAGAACAGCTCGGGGTGCGGCGCGCTCTTCGAGAGTCCGCCGGTCTGCTCTTCGTAGAGGTTCTCAGCGAACACCCGGCGCACCTCGTCTATCGGCGGTGTCTCGCCCAAGAGGCGCGCCAGCAGAACCGGGAAGTCGCGCACGTAAACGAGATACTCGTGTTGGAAGTGAACCAAGAGCTGCGAGCGCGACAAGCCCGGCTTCGTGAGCGACGGGTACGCCCAGTGATGCTTCTGATCCATGACCGCCAACAGGCGCTCGGCGAGAGGATGTTTGGTGTCTACGCGCATGATTGCAAATCGTGTCAGGCGCGCGCGCCGAAGTCACATTATTGGCCGAGGTAGCTGCTACTTGCGGTGCGCGAAGTCGATCTCGTCCGTGTTCGCTGGCGCTCCGAGCGGTGGCTTGTGCGTCTTCAAAATGACTGGCCGCGCGACGCTAGCGTCGACGGTCGCGCTCGCGGTCGCTTCTGGTGTGGGGGCGGGCGTGACGATGACGCCCGGCGTCGCCGACGGAGTTGGAACGGCGACCGGAGCGGCAGCGATCGTCGCTGTCGGAGCGGGCGCCTGCGGTTGGCTTCGACTCACGAAGATGATCGCGCCGATGATCGCGACGCCGACGCCGACGATCGCGATCCATGTACGATTCGGCGGAGGCTGAACCGTGACCTCCGCAGCGCGCTTGCCGGTCGTGCCTCCCCACGTGACCTCTGTCTTGCCCGCGGGTGGAGGCGGAAGGCTCTGCGGGCGCGGCACTGTAGGCGCGACCTTGCGGCCGCCGCCGATCGTGCGTCCGATTCGCGCGACGGTCGCTTGTGCGTGCTCGGGTGCGAACGGCGCGAGAGCCCGCGCGAATTCTCCTACGTCTGCGAAGCGATTCTCTGGCTCGCGCGCGAGGCATTTGGTGACGACGTCGTCGAGGGCCGGAGGGATGTCTGCGCGAACGGCGCTCGGTCTGGGCGCGTCAGCGAGCATGAGCATCGCGTACTGCTGGTGAATCGTCTCCGCCTCGAACGGGACCTTCGCCGTGAGCAACTCGAACAGACAAACGCCCATCGACCAAATGTCCGTGCGTGAGTCCACGTCGCGCGACGACTTCATCTGCTCGGGCGACATGTACAGCGGGCTGCCGACGACGCCTTGCGTGCGCGTGACGTCGCTCTCACCTGTCTCGTCGCCGGTCGACGCCGCGAGCGCGCCCACCTTGGAGACGCCAAAATCCAGCACTTTGACGATCGGCGAGCCGTCGGCGGCGCTCGTCAAGAAGAGGTTCGCCGGCTTGAGATCGCGGTGAACGATCTCGAGCGCATGCGCTTCGGCGAGCCCCTCGAGCGCTTGCAACACGTAGTCGACCGCGACGTCTATCGGCAGACCTGTCGCCTCGGGACCGCGCACGAGCGACGCGAGGTTTTCACCTTCCAGGTACTCCATCACCATGAACGGCGCGCCATTCTCCAGCGTGCCTGTGTCGAGCACCTTCGCGACGTGCGAGCTCTTCAAGCGAACCGCGGCCCTCGCCTCGCGCTCGAAGCGCGCGACCG